>JAGRAY010000046.1 GCA_020434375.1 Bdellovibrionales bacterium
AGTTCAGTGTCTTGGAAAACTGCCCACACCACCGATTTACTTTAAGCCAGAAGATTTGAAGGTTCCCAATACAAAGCGAAAAACTAAGAAAACGTAAATAAAATGGCCAGGCATTTCGATTTTGAGTGCATCGCATTGCAAAAATATGTCTGCACCTTCTTATGATGCTTCAGTGGTGCTTTTTGACACTAGTCATTTTATTTGGCTTGGTATCGTAATGGCACTGTTTGTACTTTGTAAGCAACCTAAGTCTTTGAAATAACTGATCTGCTTTGTTGGCATAGCTTGTGCTTTATTAAGAGACTGAGGGAGCGAGAGAGAAAAAGATTCCAGAGATGGAATACCAAGTGAGAGAGAGGTCGGGTTTTTGGTTTTTCCCGGCCTCTCTCTTTTTGATAAGTTATAATGTTATACCTTACTTAAGCTTGTGCGGTGGGAAGGGGGGTTTTTTCGGATGACCCAAGCGGTGTTTTATCGTTGACCAAGTCGCTAATTTCACTGGGTAGGGCAAAATTGACGTCTTCTTCAATCAAGTTGAGTTCCTCAGAAATAGCTCCTAACGACTCTAGCATAGCCACCACTTCTTCAACTAAGTACTCGGGGGCAGAGGCTCCAGCCGTGAGGCCGATACACTTTTTATTGGAAACCCATTCTTCTTTGATTTCGGTGGCACGATCAATTAAGTGAGCTTCAACGCCAAGCGCCTTTGCAACTTCGCAGAGACGTTGTGAGTTAGAGCTATTTTGAGACCCCACCACAAGTAAAAGATCGATACCTTTGCCAACCAACGATTTAACGGCATCTTGTCGATTTTGAGTCGCGTAACAAATATCGTCTTTAGGAGGAGTGGTTAAATTTGGGAATTTTTTACGTAAAGCATCAATCATGACTTTTGATTCATCAACGCTGAGTGTGGTTTGCGTTAACGCGACGACGCGGTCAGGGTCTGGAACCACAAGATTTTCAACTTCTTCAACAGTTCCTACAACTTGGATAATATCGGGAGCTTCGCCCAGTGTGCCCTCAACTTCGTCGTGATCTTGGTGACCAATTAAAACAATGGCGAAGCCGAGTTTTCTGTAGCGGTGAACTTCAGCGTGAACCTTGGTTACCAACGGACAAGTTGCGTCAATAATTTTTAGATCTCGCTTTTTGGCTTCCTGCCGAATCTGTGGTGAGACACCATGGGCACTAAAAATAACCCTGCTTCCAGCAGGGGCTTCAGAGAGGTAATCAATAAAAGAAACACCGCGCGCTTTAAATTTTTCTACGACCGATTGGTTGTGTACAATCTCTTTACGGACATATAATGGTGTTCCGAAGTGTTTAAGAGCAATGTCTACAGTGTCAATGGCGCGGACAACTCCGGCACAAAAACCACGGGGCTTGGCGAGATAAACTTTAGTCATGGTCAATTCATAAAAGACTCTGACGAAATGATCAAGGAGTAAATGCATGTGGAAGTTTATAAAATGGGATCTTGGGATGGTGTTTTTATTGGGGTGTTGCTGTATGTCTTTTGCAGTGGCCGAGGCGTTCGACAAGGCTGCCACGACAAAAAAGATTCAGAGCATTTTAAATAAAGGCTCAAAAACCAAAAAATATGACAAAGAATTTTCAGAAATTTTGGCTCTTGGCCCTGATGTCGTGCCTTCGTTGATTGAAATATTTCATAATCCAGAGATTGATTGGAATGAACGCTGGATCGTAGGTATGGTTCTTGGACGTTATCAAACCAACGACTCCAGAAAGGCGCTAGAAAAAGGTCTCAAAGATTCGTTTCCAACCATACGCATGGCGTCGGCAAAAGCTCTAGGGTCTATGGGGAATCTTTCCTCAGCCCCTATACTCAGGCGAGCCTTGTCCGACAAGGCTATGATTGTTCGCTCTGCGGTGGCACTGGCCATAGGTCAGCTAAAAGATAGGGGAGCTATCGACAGCCTTTCAAAAGAGCTGTTTGCAAAGAGAAACTTTAACCGCGGCAAGAGCTTTTGGGTAAGAGAGGATATTATCGATGCACTAGGTAATATTGGTGACGCCCAAGCATTGCCAATACTGAAGAAAACATTGAATGAAAAAGAAACTAATATTCAACTTAAAACTTGTCTGGCGCTTTCAAAAATTGATCGCGAAGCTGGACGTAAGATTAAGCGGGCCACGGGCTCAAAGTGTGCCGAGCGTTGGAATGCATACTATAAAAAACTTGCTACTTAAGATTGTCAGAAGATGTTTTTGATGAGAATGGTTTTTCGATTTTCCTGAATTTCATAAATGATATCTCTGTCTTGGACTGTGATAATGAAATCTCCATTTTTTCGATTGTAAAGTCTTGAATGACTGGGGCGTGGCGCGTTGGCTAAATCCAAAACTTCGTTTCGAATGGCCTCAAAAACTTCGAACGGAAGATTTTCAAGATGGCTTTGAGCCTCGTTGGAAAATTGAATACCGTAGAGCTGATTTGGCGTTGGCACAAACTTTATGTCTATTGGCTGATCCGAAGGTGCTTCAGTTTGCTCAAAGGCCTTCATCACAAGAAACTTGGCTTTCAACCAATACTTTTCAATGGGAACGGACGTTAAGATGAACCCAATCATAAAAATGGACACCGGAATCAATAGGAGATCCCATGAAAAGAATGACGAAAATAATGATGGCGTTTTTTTGATCCATGGTGCCGATTGATCTGGAGGAACATATGGAACTGGCTCTGCTTCTTCTTCTGGATATAAAATATCTGAGAGTCCTGATGGTGACAAATCGTCGATGGTGTCGTCTTTTGAATGGGTTTTTACAAAAACGGGATCTTGCTGCAATTCAGAAGGGTCAACATTAAAAATAGACCTTAAAAATGCCGAAATATCACTGGTTGTTACGGGGCCATAGCGATCAATAAGATACTGATCTAATTTTTGCGCAAACTCTCCTGCAGTTGGATACCGATGTTGAACTTTTTTTTCCAGAGCCTTCATCACTATTTTGGAAAGCTCTGAAGTAACCTCAGAATTGACAGACGATGGAGATTTTACCGAGGGTTCTCTGACATTGTTTAAAACTTCGACTTCGCTGGTTCCATTAAAGCAGGATTCCATGGTGAGAAGCTCCCACAAAACAATGCCGGCTGAATAGATATCACTTCGTGGGTCTACTTCGCGACCATATGCCTGCTCAGGCGACATGTATGAGAATTTTCCTTTTAAAATACCAAGTTCAGTTGGATCAAATTTTGTTGTTGAAATGGCGATTCCGAAGTCTAGAATTTTAACTTTTCCTGAAAATGACATGACAATATTTTGAGGTGAAATATCTCGATGAACAATTTGAAGAGGTTGTCCAAATTGATTCCGTTTATGATGGGCATAGTCGAGGCCCTTGAGAACGGAACTCACCACGTGTACCGCAATGGGAATGGGTAAATCTTTTTTTCGTGTGATTAACTGCAGAAAAATAGTTTTTAGATCTTTGCCATAGATATACTCCATGGCAATGAAGTAAGTGCCTTCAATCATTCCAAAATCGATGACGGGGACAATATTAGGATGTTCTAGGCCAAACGTCACTTTGGCTTCATTGATAAGCATGCCAACCAGTTGTTTATTCTTTGCAAACTGAGGGAGGATTTTCTTGATCGCCAAAACACGTTCTTCGTGCCCCGCGGGGTGGGCTTTGTAAACTTCGGCCATCCCTCCTGCTCCGAGTTTGGAGACCAAAGTATATTTTCCAAATAGCTTTGGTTTCACACGACTAGTTTTTGCTCGTGGCTAGTGTTTGGGTGAGATCCTGCAAAATTTGAGCTTCTTTATTGCCAGAGCTAGCAGTGTCGAGCCAGTGATACAATGAACCTTGAAAATCGAATCCTCCAGTAACGGCGTCAGTTAAATACTGCTCTTTATTGGTGATAACCACGCGCGTGCCCGATTTTGTTGGTTGAATGTCTAGGGTGAATCTGTAACGAACAGTATAGGGAATTCTAGAGTCCCCATAGCCAGAAAAAAGCCGATCAGACTTGCCTGAAATCCAATCTGTTGCGATAATTCCACGATCTTTTCTGTTTTGTGTAATGAGATAGCTTTTGCTTTCCAATACAGCCACGGCAGAGTTCCATACATCGGTATAACTATATCCAAAGTTTTTTTTGACGGCTTTTGAAGTTCGACCTCGCTCTCGAGGCTCGGCAAAATCCTTCGAGACGCAGGCAAATAGTAAAAGGAGGCTCGTGCCTATTACAAAGAGTCGCATGCAAGTATTATATATTAACGTGTTTTGTCCCGCTAGATATGTTTTTCATTGACACCTTCTTTTTACTTCCTGTATGCACAAAGACCCCATGACAAAGAAAGAACTCGTCGAAAAGTTGGTTGTACTTCACAAAAAACGTCAACTGAGTAAAGCCGCCGCAGAAGATATTATCGAAAGCCTCTTTCATCACTTAACGTTTGCACTGAAACGTAGCACACGATTTTCGTATCCCGGATTTGGAACTTTTGTAGTTCGAAGACGTAAAGCAAGAAAAGCTCGAAATCCTAAAACAGGTGAAGAAATTACAATTAAAGCAGCACGCAGAGTTTCTTTTAAACCCGCAACTGATCTTAAAAATAGACTTAACTAGAAATTACTTAAAATCAAAATTGATGGTTTTTGTCTCGCTAGCACCAAGTTTGAGGCTCTGAGTTTGAGTGCCAAGTTTTTCGTGCCAAGCTTCTAGAACAAATTCACCTTCTGGAAGATTTTCGATTTTAAATGACCCATTTTTTGCTGAAACACTAAAAAAAGGATGATCAAGGACGCCAATATATGCTCGCATCCACGGGTGAACATCGCATTTCATCGTGACCATGGTTTCGGTTTTCTCAAATGTCTTGGTAAGTTTCATGCCTTTTTTAGGCATGCCCAAATTGAAAGGTGCGGATTCTTTAGCCAAAGAATGAACGTTGTGAAGAGTGGTGTCACTGTTTACAATTTCTAAGGGTTGTCCAACCTGAATGCCAAGTACGCGTGGAATATACGCACAATGCTGTTGATCAAGTGTCACGGCAGAGTCTGGTACTTCGTAGTTGTGTTTTGGAAGGCCAGATTTAACATAAACAAAAGTGTTCATGAGTTTTCCGTCATTTACACGAATCGCTAGTTGGTTTGGATCAAGCTTTGGCGCAGAACAATCTGGAAAGGTTGCCGCGGGATTTTTTGTCACTTTTGGAGCCGAGCCCGAAAAGGTTATTACTCCACTCACGGAAGATGTGCCAATGGGATTTGTGTTTTTTGCCGTTTCGTTCGAAGAAGAGGGTTCTTCTTGCTTGGCGGTTTGGGTTTCTGTTGAAACCACTTGATCAGTCGTATTGTTTTTATTTTTCTCGCAAGCTGAGAAAGACAAAATCGCAACGGCTACTAAAAGAAGATTACATTTAATTTTCGTTTCCATGGCACGTGTCTTAACATAGTTAAGAAAAAAGTGTTAACGCGACGCACTCATTTGCCATTTGTTGAGCTTTGGGTTTTGTTTATTTATCGATCTTCGATGCTGTACTTTTTTATTTTCTCATGGAGCGTGGACTTGGCAATTCCCAGCACTTTCGCCGTAAGGGTTTTGTTCCATTTGTTTTTTTTGAGCTCCAAGATGATTTTTTCTTTTTCTACGTCTTGTAGTGTTTTTAAAACTTTTGGATTTGAGGCAACAGACTCAGAATCGTATTCATACGCTGTTCGATCCTTGATCCCCGCAGGTGCGAACTGTATATCATTAGGTTTAATGACAGGCGACTGACTTTGTAAAAGTGCTCTCCCGATCACATTTTTGAGCTCTCGAACATTGCCTGGCCAGGAGTGATTTGCAAGCATGTCCATGGTCTCTGGATCAAATTTTTTTGACGAGTGCGCAGAAACTGTTTTGAGGAAGTAGTTTACGAGCGCTGGAATATCTTCGATGCGTTCCCGAAGCGGAGGGACATGAATTGGGATAACATAGAGTCTATAAAAAAGATCTTCTCTAAACTTACCTTTCGAGACCTCTTGTGCGAGATCTTTATTGGTGGCCGCAATAATCCTAACGTCTACATCAATGAGCTGAGAGCCCCCTACGCGCTTAATTTCGCCACTTTCTAAAACACGTAAAAGTTTAGGTTGCAGATCCATGGGTAGTTCACCCAGTTCATCTAAAAACAGTGTGCCTCCATGAGCTTGTTCAAAAAGTCCTCGTCTTTGCTGATGGGCAGATGTGAAAGCACCTTTTTCGTGTCCAAAAAGCTCACTTTCAATTAAATCTTTTGAAATTGCACCACAGTTTATCGCTAAATAAGGCTTTTGATCCCTTAGGCTTTTTCGGTGGATCGCTTTTGCAATGAGTTCCTTTCCGGTTCCAGTTTCGCCTTGAATCAAGACAGTTGCATCGGCTCTTGCAAGACGGTTAATAAGTGAAAAAATGGATCTCATTTTGGGATGATTCGAAACAATGCCTTCGAATTCTTCCGACTTAGATTCTTTGATTTGCTCGACTTCCTCGTCACTTTCAAATTTAATTTTTACCTTTCCAATTTCAATGATGGAATCAAATGCGAGGGGAGCCTCTACGATTTTTTGTCCATTTAGAAGTGTTCCATTGGTGCTTTGAAGGTCTTTGATAAAATAGTCGCCTTTTTTGTTTTCGATGCGACAATGATAGCTAGAGATGTGATCGTCTTCTAAGACGATATCGTTCGATTTAGCTGTTCCAATAGAAACTAGAGATTTGACTATCGCATAAGACTTGTTCTGTTTTCCTTGAATATCAAGCAACGCTTTTTGGCTGATAAGCTGTTTTGTCTCAGGTTTGTAAGACAGAACCTTTGTTGGAACCATCTCAATAATCTCGGTGGGACGATCTTCTTCCTGAATTTGTTTTACGACGATCATCCAAGGGCCGACAGTGATTTCGTCTTGTGGGCGAAGCTCTGCGCTTGAAATGCGCTCGTTGTTTACATGTGTACCATTTGTAGATTTATCGGTAATAATAAACCGCTCGCCTTTACGGTCAATGACCAGGTGAACTCGCGATATGTCCGGGTCTGGAAGGCAGATGTCATTTTGACTTGCGCGACCCAAAGAAGTCGATTCTTTGACCAGCGTATAACGCATGATTTCCTGGCCGTCTTTTTGGAGAGATAACTCGAGCATGTTTCTATTTTACTTGAGTTATGTATTTATTAAAGGGTTTCTTTTAACTGTGGTGCCGCTTTAAAAGTAACGGTCTTTTTAGAAGGAATAAATAAAGTCTCGCCTGTTTGAGGATTTCTTCCTGTGCGGGCTTTTCTTTTCTTTAGAACGAAGGAGCCAAATCCTGGGTAAGTAAATTTTCCATCTTTTTGGATACTTTTGACAAAAAGATCAAAAGTGCCATTTAGAATTTCTTCGATGGCGGTACGAGGAATTTTACGAAATTTATTGTCCTTAAAGACTCTTTCTACGAGTTCCATTTTTGTCATGACAGCCCCTGGTTTTTTTAATCAGTTTTCAGGAATACGGTGCTCACGATCTTGTGTCAAGGAGTTTTAAGAGGTATACATTTTTTTCATGTTGAAGCCATCACTCCTATTAACAGGTCTGTTGTTTTTAATGATAGCATGTGGATCCCAGCAAACCACATCTTCTGTTGGAGGATTGATTGAAATTACAAATGTTTCGTCTCCTGTCATTGGACAATGTGCGCTAAACTTTCAAGTGGTTAATTTGTCAAATAGTGAAGCACATCTCATTAAACTAGATTTTCAGTTCAACGACGCCCAGGGAGATCAATTAACTCGAGAGCTTGTTGATGTTGATTTAGCAAGTGTACTGTCATCTGTTTTTCTTCCGGCCAATGGAATCATTCAAGGAACGCTGCAGCTAGATTTAATTGCAAATGCCCTTGAGGCTCCGTCAGAGGGTGTGATCGTTTTAGTTGGTGTTACGCCTCAGGGGATTGTTCAGTATTTTGGCGAAGCTAACTGTGATGAATATTGAGGTCTTATAAAATGAATCTTGGCACACAAAAACTTAGTTTAAAACAGCTTGAATTATTTTTGCTAGATCAAGAAGAACCATGTCTGGAGAAAGAAGCAAAAATAAAAATTGAAAAATGCTTTCAAGTCGTCGAAAAAATGACAGGTCAAGATGCTGAAGTTGTTTATGGCGTCAATACAGGCTTTGGAAGTCTTAAAGATGTGCGAGTGGATTCCAAGAATCTCTCTGAACTGCAAATGAATTTAATTCGAAGTCATTCAGTGGGTGTAGGTCGACCTCTTTCGACACCTGTTGTTCGATTGATGATGTTGTTACGTGCTCACACATTGGCGCTTGGTCACTCGGGCGTGGCGTGTTCGACGATCGATTTGTTGCTACAAATGCTTTACCATCGCATACACCCTGTCATACCTTCTAAAGGTTCGGTTGGAGCGAGCGGAGATTTGGCGCCTCTGTCACATTTGGCTCTGTGTCTTGTCGGTGAAGGACAGGTTGAGTATCAATCAAAAATCATGAGTACCCAAAGAGCATTTGAAAAGACCGGTCTTAAGCCGTTAGCACCAAAGCCCAAAGAAGCGTTGGCATTGATTAATGGAACCCAAATGATGACAGCTCAAGCGAGTTTGAATTGGATCCAGGCAAGACACATCGTTTGGGCCAGTCATTTGGCATGTGCTTTAAGTTTGGAAGCGACACTCGGTTCAGAAAAAGCCTTTGACCCCAAGGTTCACGCTCTTAAACCACATCCGGGGCAACTTCGTGTTGCTACGTTTATGACGAAGTTGCTTGAGGGAAGTGAAATGATGCACTCTCATGCCAATTGTAACAAGGTTCAAGATGCTTATTCGTTTCGATGTGCACCACAAGTTCATGGCGTGGCCGAGGAGGCTCTTGAAAGAACAAGGCAAACCTTGGAAATTGAAATGAATAGTGTGACTGATAACCCTCTTATTTTCCCAAATGAGTCTCTATTTGTTTCAGCGGGGCATTTTCATGGACAGGCAGTTTCTTTTGCGATGGATGCTTTAACTATGGCATTGACTTCGCTGGGGTCGATTTCTGAACGTCGAACTTTTCGCCTGCTCCATTCGGGCCTTTCGGAACTTCCAACCGCTCTCGTTAAGAATGCGGGGTTGCAGTCGGGTTTGATGATGCTTCAGGTTACTAGCGCAGCACTCGTAAGCGAGTGTAAGGTCTTGTCGCACCCTTCAAGCGTAGATTCCATACCAACATGGATGGATCAAGAGGATCACGTGAGTATGGGAGCTCATGCTTCGCAAAAGAATGCCGAGGTTGTTCAGAATCTTGCAAGAATTGTTGCAATTGAATTGTTGTGTGCCGCTCAAGCATTTCATTTTAGAAGACCTTTGAAAACATCAGCAACGCTAGAGTGTGCAATAGACGAAATTCGCAAAATAAGTTCTGCTGTTGATCACGATAGAGCACTGAGCACAGATATAGAAAGCGTTGCCGCATTTTTGTTAGAAGGGGGTTTTAATGATTGGATTCCTTCGAATACAGAGGAGATGACTTTATGAGAGAAATTCAAGCGCCAAGGGGTTCGTCTTTACAATGCAAAGGTTGGGAACAAGAGGCGGCAATGCGAATGCTTATGAATAATCTTGACCCTGAAGTTGCCGAAAAACCTCAAGATCTTATTGTTTATGGAGGCAGTGGTAAGGCAGCTCGTAGTTGGGAGGATTTCGACCGTATTATTGCTGCACTAAAACGCTTGGAAAATGACGAAACACTTTTGATTCAGTCAGGACGAGCGGTGGGGGTGGTTCGTACCTTTCCACACATGCCCCGTGTTTTGATTTCAAATGCGATGTTGGTTCCCAAGTGGGCAGATTGGGACATTTTTTGGGAACTAGAAAAAGCGGGCCTCACGATGTATGGCCAAATGACAGCCGGGAGTTGGATTTACATCGGAACGCAGGGCATCTTGCAAGGTACTTACGAAACGTTTCGAGCTGCAGCTCAAAAGCATTTTCAAGGCACATTAAAATCTAAGTGGATTTTATCTGGAGGCCTTGGTGGAATGGGAGGTGCGCAGCCTCTCGCAGTCACTATGAACGAAGGCGTGTTTTTAGGTGTCGATGTGGACGAAGCGCGAATTCAAAAAAGAATCGACACCAACTACTTAGATTCTAAAGCTTTGAACCTAAAAGATGCGCTTAGGCAAATTGATCAGGCATTGAAAGAGGAACGACCTTTTTCTGTTGGACTTGTTGCGAACGCAGCAGATATCTACCAAGAACTTGTCGATTTGGGGCGCATTCCCGATTTAGTGACAGACCAGACCTCGGCTCACGACCCAAAAATGGGCTATGTTCCTCAAGGCTTTAGTCTCCAGGAGGCTATTGAATTTCGAGAGCGTCAGCCCCAGGCGTATGTTCAAAAAAGTCGTGCATCTATGGCAAATCAAGTGAGAGCCATGCTTAGTATGATGAAGAAAAAGGCAGTGGTTTTTGACTATGGAAACAATATTCGGGAACAAGCAAAACTGGCGGGGGTCGATAATGCTTATGATTTTCCTGGATTTGTTCCTGCGTATATTCGACCTCTTTTTTGTGAAGGGTTGGGTCCATTTCGATGGGTGGCATTGTCGGGGGATCCAAAAGATATCGACGAAACCGATCAAGCCATTCTCGAACTTTTTCCGAATAATAAAGGTTTAGTGCGCTGGATTGAAATGGCTCGAAAAAAAGTGTCATTTCAAGGTTTGCCAGCCAGAATTTGTTGGTTGGGTTATGGCGAGCGAGTAAAAGCCGGTCTCCGATTTAACGAACTTGTAAAAGCAGGCAAGATATCGGCTCCTATTGTGATTGGAAGAGATCATCTTGATTGTGGTTCTGTCGCGTCTCCATTTAGAGAAACCGAAGACATGAAAGATGGCAGTGATGCGATCGCCGATTGGCCAATGTTAAATGCCATGGCCAATGTCGCGAGTGGCGCGACTTGGGTATCAATTCATCACGGCGGCGGCGTGGGTATTGGGTATTCGTTGCATGCAGGGATGGTTGTTCTAGCGGATGGAACAGAGCAAGCTGCCCAAAAATTGGAACGCGTTCTTACGACGGATCCTGCAACGGGTGTTATTAGGCATGCGGACGCCGGTTACGAAGAAGCCTTGATGATTGCCAAAGATCGAAACATTGATTTAGCAAGATCATGACATCGTATATTCATGCCGGTAAACTTCTTTGTGCAAACGAAGATCAAGTTGATTTCATAGACAATGCGGTGATCGGCATGGAGGAAGACAAGATATCGACTATTGAGTTGCTTGATACGTGGGAAAAGAAAAAAGAAAAAGATTTTATATGGATCGACGCTTCTAAGTTTCTGG
>JAGRAY010000047.1 GCA_020434375.1 Bdellovibrionales bacterium
ACCAAACGGAAACTTCTAAATTTTACGATCGAATCGAAAGAATTTTGCCAAAAGACCTATCGACCATCATCTATACTTCAGGAACGACAGGTAACCCTAAGGGGGTCATGCTTTCTCATCGCAACATTCTTTCCAATTGTGAAGGTGCGTCCCATGTGTTGCCTCTTGGCCCAAAGGATCTGACCTTGTCGTTTTTGCCGCTTAGCCATGCATTTGAGCGAACCGTCGGATTTTACGGCATGTTATTCATGGGATCACGCATTGCCTACGCGGAAAATTTGACCACGATTTCACAAAACATTCAGGAAACTCATCCGACCATTCTGTTCTGTGTTCCCCGCATTTTGGAAAAAATTCATACGTCTATTTGGGATGAGATTCGCAGAAAACCTAGAGTGATTCATCATCTTTTTTCACATGCCTTGGATCTTTCCTCCAAAAAGAAATCTCTCACATTCTTTCAACAACTGGTTTTTAAAAGCCTGTCTAAACTTTTTTTTACTAAGATCCACCAGAAGATGGGAGGCTCCTTAGGTTATATTATATCGGGCGGTGCAAAACTTAACCCAAAGATTGCGACTTTTTTTGAGCAAGTTGGCATACCCGTTTTACAGGGCTATGGTCTAACGGAAACTTCACCCATTGTTACCGTGAATCCCCCTTCCGACAACCGAATCGGATCTGTGGGAACACCCATTGAAGGTGTCAACGTCAAAATTTCGAACGATGGTGAAATTTTGGTGAAAGGCGATCTAATCATGCTCGGGTACTACAAAGATCAAGATGCTACGAAGGAAGTGATTGACGAAAATCATTACTTTCATACGGGTGACATTGGGACCATCGATGAAAATGGCTACCTCTATATTACTGATCGAAAAAAAGAAATTATCGTCACATCTGGCGGCAAAAAAGTAGCCCCTCAAACCATCGAAAACGCACTCATTGAAAATCCTCTTATCGATCAGGCTTGTATTGTAGGAGAAGGTGAAAAGTATCTTGGCGCTTTGCTCGTGCCTAACTTTCAAAGACTTAAGAACCATATTCGAAATATGGATTTAACCCATGCTTCAAATGAAGAACTCGTAAAATCTGATCTTGTTAACCAGCTGTACCAAGGAATAGTGGATGAGCTCAACCAAAAACTGGCGTCGTACGAGACCATCAAAAAATTTCAGTTGTTAAGCCAGGAGTTCAGCATTGAAAATGACGAACTCACGCCCACACTGAAACTTAGACGCAAAACTATTTTGACTCGACATGGCAAAATAGTAGAATCTTTCTATGCAAATCCTGGCTCCTAACCCCTTCAAAAATATTTAATCATAAAAGTAATTATTTCTTGACTCCTACCTGGCATGCTATAATTATCAATTAAGGCCTCAAGGTCGAGAATTTTCGGGATTGTAGTTAGTGTTGGGTTACCGCCATCTCATTTCCCCCTACAAAATGGTGCCTAGCATGGGTTCCGTTGGGTTCTCCACTCTTTGAGGCCTTACTAACTTTGGCTTCCTGCTAAAAAAGTAATCCAGCAATCGAAACCATCCTTCGTAAAAAACCATGCTATATGGTTGAAAGTATTAACCTATTGACACCCATTGATGTTTTGAGTGCCATAGATTTTCAACCACCCATGAAAAATGACTGTGCTCTTTCTGATGCAGTTCGGGATCCTGTTCATAAATTTTAAATGCTTCGATACGTGCTGACTCCAGAAGATCCAGATCCCGAGGAAACTCTGCTAGCTTAAACAGAGGTACGCCGGATTGTTGTGTGCCAAAAAGGTCCCCTGGACCTCTCAGTTTTAAATCCTCCTCAGCCAGGCGAAACCCATCTTGTGTATCTGCAAAGGTTTTTAGTCTCTTTCGAGAAATCACCGACATTTGATAGGGCGCGATGATCAGGCAGTATGATTCTTTTTTGCCTCTTCCAATCCGACCACGAAGCTGATGTAATTGAGAAAGACCAAACCGTTCTGGATGTTCGATAAGCATGCATGTGGCGTTTGGCACGTCAATTCCAACCTCAATCACCGTTGTTGATACAAGCACATGAATCTTTCCTTGAATAAATTCCTCCATAATTTGTTCTTTTTCGTTTGAATGCATTTGACCATGGAGCAAGCCCACTCGATATTCTGGGAAAATCTCTGTTTGAAATACATGAGCCATGGTGGTGGCATCTTTAAGGGGTATTTTTTCTGAGGCTTCAACCAGTGGATAAACAATAAAAGCCTGTTCACCTCGGGAAAGACAATCCCGAATATCTTGATAAGCCTTTGATCGAGATTTTTCTGAGAAAAGCTTCGTTGTAATTTTTTTCCTTCCCTTAGGTAGCTCGTCAAGAATCGATACATCAAGATCTGAAAACAACGTGAGGGCCAATGTTCTTGGGATCGGCGTGGCAGACATTACTAACACATCAGGTTCAATGCCCTTATTTCGAAGAGTCAGACGTTGTCGAACCCCAAAGCGGTGTTGCTCATCAACCACCACCAAACCTAATTGTTTAAAAACAACCGGAGATTCCAAAAGCGCATGGGTTCCTAAGATCAATTGGCTATCGCCACGTTGTATATCTTCATAAATTTTTTGTTTTTGTGTGGCCGTCATTTTTCCAGTAAGAATAGCCAGCTTGAGGCCCAGCGGTTTGAATAATGTTTCAAGATTTTTAAAGTGCTGCTCAACAAGTATCTCCGTTGGCGCCATGAACACCGCTTGATAGCCATGTTCAATAGCTCGAGTACAAGCCAGCGCCGCAACAATCGTTTTTCCGCTTCCGACATCACCCTGGAGAAGTCTGTTCATAGCAAAAGGTCGAATCATATCATCGCGAATACTTTGAAAGACCTTTTTTTGTGCAAGAGTCAACGTGTATGGAAGATTTTCAATCAATCTTTTTTCGAGTAACGTATCTTTTGTAAAAGCGATACCTTGACGCTTTTCAGCCATTTTTTTTTGCCTTGCCATTGACAGGCAATAAAAAAATAATTCTTCATAACAAAGTGCTTGTTTCAGTTCTGCAATCTGTTGCTCATCGTAAATTGTCTCAGGAAAGTGCAACTTTTCGATAATTTTTCCTGGCGACTCAAAGTCATGTTCCTTGCAAATCTCAGGAGGCAAAAGACAGACTCTGTATCTTTGATAAGACTTTACAACTCCCATCATAATTTTACGAATGGTCTTCTGATAAAGACCTCCAATCTCTTTATAAATAGGTACAATTTTGCCAAAACTTAAGGGTTCTTCCTGATTCACTATGATCTCATATTCAGGATGGTGAATCTCATATTGACCTCGAAATAACTTTGCCTTCCCTGAAATTACCAGCCTGGTTCCCTGCTTAATCTTTTGAAAATTAGATGCATAAAACCGAAACCATTTTAGTTTCAAAGTGCCAGTGCCATCTCTAACCTGCATTTCATAGGTTCGTCTGCGAAGGCCTTTGTAAAACACTAGCCCATGATGGGTCACTTCCCCAACAGTTACAATCGATAAGCCCTCTTTGATATCAGAGATTTTTATCATTTGAGTTCTATCCTCGTAGCGAACAGGGAAAAAGTTCATCAAATCATAAATCGAAGTCATGCCTATCTTAGCAAACTTCTCGGCAATTCTCGGACCAACACCTTTTACATATTGAATTTGCTTTGTTAGAAACGAGTACTTTTCTACGATTTTATCTTTGGAATAAATAGAATGTTCACTAAAAATAAATTTCGATATAACACCGGTCTGTATTTCTAGAATTTCCATAGCTTTATCAATTCGAAGAACTTTCTCAGGAGCACTCTGATCATCGTAATCGCTGAAAAGATAAAGTACTTTTTCAAAAACATTTTTTAAGTGTGTATGCTCCCGAACAGCCTTTTGTCCGACTGTCGTCATGTACTGTGACAGATTTTTGACTGAATCTAACTTCTTATAGTCGGCTTCTTTTAAATACTTCAAAGGCCTTTTGAGAGTTTCTAAGGTCTTTTCAACGGACAAAGCATTTGACATGCTCAGGATTTAAACTCCTGCAACGCATACACAGATAACTTCCCTTGGCGAATTGCTTGAATGGAGTGAGCAGCGGCCCATGACCCCTGAATGGTTGTAAAATAAGGAATACCTTTTTCCAGTGTTGATCGCCGAATCGAATAAGAGTCTCGAATAGAATCTTTTCCAAGAGTTGTATTGAAAACAAGATCTATTTTTCGATTTAAAATAGCATCGACAATATGAGGACGACCTTCTACAACTTTATTTACTTTCTCGGCAGGAACACCGTGCTTGATCAGATGCTTTGCTGTGCCTCTCGTCGAAACAATCGTAAATCCACTTTGTCTCATTAATTTGGCAATTTCTACCATTTGTTCTTTATCTTGATCATTTACGCTAATAAACACCGTTCCTTGACGCGGCAACAGGTTTCCAGCTGCTATTTGAGCCTTGCCATAGGCTAATTCCCATGAGGAATCCACGCCCATGACTTCTCCAGTAGACTTCATCTCTGGTCCCAAAATAGTATCCACATTGTTAAACTTTAAAAAAGGAAATACTGGAGACTTGACACAATAAAGTTGTTTATTTCTTGCAGAATTCAAGGTCTGAGCGTTGATCTTTCCTCCTAACATAATGTCAACAGCCTCTTGAACCAACGTAAGCCCTGTCGCTTTAGAAACAAAGGGAACCGTTCTCGATGCCCTAGGATTGACCTCCAAGACAAAAAGGTGATCCTTCTGAATAGCAAATTGAATATTGATAAAACCTTTGACATCCAAGGCTATAGCAATCTTATTTGTTGCGTCCTGTATTTCCTCAAGAATTTTTTCTTCAATAGAAAAAGGCGGGAGAACACAAGAACTATCACCAGAATGAACGCCAGCCTCTTCTACATGCTGCATAATGCCGGCAATATAAGTTTTCGAGCCATCGCAAAGTGCATCGACGTCAACTTCGATAGAATTTTCTAAAAATCGATCCATCAAGATTTGTCCACCTAAAGAATGTGATACAGTTTCAGTTTCCAAATAATCTGAAAGTTCTTTCGTATTAAACACGACTTTCATTGATCTTCCACCCAAAACATACGAAGGTCGAATCATCATCGGAAAACCAAGAGATTCGGCAATTGAGTATGCTTCTTCTTTATTGTGAGCGATAAAACTTTGAGGCTGTGAAATTTTTAGACGTTCTAAGAGCTCTCTAAATCGTTCTCGATCTTCTGCAATGTCAATAGCTTCTGGAGAAGTACCGAGGATAGTAACGCCACTTTCTTCAAGAGACTTAGCCAACTTCAGAGGCGTTTGTCCACCAAACTGCAAAATCACGCCCAAAGGCTTTTCGCGATCTATAATGGCAGAAACATCTTCAAACGTTAAAGGCTCAAAGTAAAGACGGTCTGAAATATCGAAATCTGTGGAGACCGTTTCAGGGTTACAATTGACCATGATGCTCTCGACACCCATTTTTTTCAAAGCCAAGCTCGCATGAACACAGCAATAGTCAAATTCAATACCTTGTCCGATCCGATTAGGTCCGCTTCCTAAAATCATTACTTTTTTGTTTTGCGTGGGAGGGCTCTCGTCTTCTGTTCCATAAGTTGAGTAGAGATAGTTTGTATGCGATTCGAATTCGGCCGCACAGGTATCAACCATTTTATAAACGGGTTTTATGCCATGTGATTGCCGTGTTTCTCTAATTGTTAGTTCTAATGAGTCTGCTATTCTAGCTAGGTGACGATCGGCAAAGCCAAGGCGTTTGATATATCGCCAGTCTTGGCTGGTGAGATTTTTAACACCTTTGACACGGACAAGCTCTTCACTATCAACGATTCTCTTTAGCTGATGAATAAACCAGGGGTCAATGCTCGTCGACTCTACAATATCTTCGACGGTCGCTCCTTTGGACAAAGCTTCTCCTATAAAGAGCAGTCTTTCTGGAAGAGCCGTTCTCATCTTACCCAAAAGAGTCTTAAGGTCGTCACTGTTGGCATGGCTGTTAAAACGAAGGCCAAATAGATCGAGTTCAAGAGAACGAATGGCCTTTTGAAGTGATTCAGCAAAATTATGTCCGATGCCCATCACTTCACCCACGGCTTTCATTTGAGGGCCCAATGCTCTTGCTGAACCGGCAAATTTTCCGAAATCAAATCTTGGAATTTTCGTTACAACGTAGTCGATGGTCGGTTCGAAAGAAGCTTTTGTGTTTCGAGTGATATCGTTGGGCACCTCATCAAGCGTATAACCCACCGCTAATTTTGCAGCCAGTTTGGCAATAGGATACCCGGTAGCCTTGGATGCCAAAGCTGAACTGCGCGACACTCTTGGGTTCATTTCAATAACGTAAATCTGTCCATTCACTGGATTCACTGCAAACTGAATATTTGATCCACCCGAGTCCACTCCGATGGCTCGCATAATTTGAATCGAATAATCACGAAGCTTTTGGTACTCCGTATCTGAAAGTGTCTGTGCAGGAGCCACAGTAATACTGTCACCTGTGTGAACACCCACGGGATCAAAATTTTCGATCGAACAAATCACCACAACATTGTCATTCTTGTCTCGCATCATTTCGAGTTCAAATTCTTTCCAACCCAAGATAGATTCTTCAATTAAAATCTCACCCACCGGACTGGAGTCAATGCCCCAACGCACTAGTTTTTCATATTCTTCTTGATTGTAAGCCATACTCGCGCCAGCACCACCAAGCGTAAACGAAGGTCGAATAATGGCTGGTATTTTTACGTAGTCCATCGCTTCTCGTGCCTCTTCAATGGACCTTACATATCGACTCTTAGGTAAAGGTACGCCAATGGATTGCATACACTTTTTAAACATCTCTCGATTTTCAGCCTTTTGAATGGATTCCACTCTGGCACCGAGAAGTTCTACATTGAAAGCCTCTAACACGCCTCCCTCATGGAGCTTCATCGCTAGATTAAGTGCTGTTTGTCCTCCAACGGTAGGCAATATTGCATCGGGCCTTTCTTTCTCGATGATACTCGATAAAGTTTCAAAAGTTAGTGGTTCAATATAGGTGGCATCTGCATAGATGGGATCTGTCATAATCGTAGCAGGATTTGAATTTGCGAGAATAACGCGATATCCCTCTTCTTTAAGAGATTTAATCGCTTGCGTTCCGCTATAATCGAATTCACAAGCTTGGCCGATGACTATGGGGCCCGATCCAAGCACTAAAATTGATTTTAAATCAGTTCTTTTGGGCACTTTTTATTTTTCCTTTTGTTTTGATATATAATTCACGGTCTTTAGAAATTTGTTCCCACTGAAAAATTTGATCAAAGGGCACATGTTGAAAACGGTCTCTCTTAGATTTCATGTAAGCCAAATCAATAAGAAATTGATGGCGATCGCCTTTGAAATATTTTCGAACAGTATCAATGATCCATCCTTTCATTTCAGAGGGAAACATCCAGGCCGAGTCTGAAAAATACCTTGCACCATCTAATTCGTAGACACGTGCGTCTATCAAATCTGTCGTTCTAAATTCTGGATAAGATTGATCCTTCAAAAAACTTTCTTCATGATGATTCAGTAGATCAATCACGAAAGTACCTCCATTTGAAGGTGCTTTGACTTGAAACAGGCTGTGACGACTCGTTTCCATAGCAAGAAGTACCGTTCGTTCTTCCTGCGTCAGTTTTTCACTATACGCTAAACGATATAATCGACATGGTGGAATACCTGTCGAATCCATCACGCGATCAAGGAGATACCACTCTAGAAATCGCGTCATTTGATTCTCGAAGAATTCCTCGTCTTCACCAAAACTTCCAATTAAATTAAAATAATTTTGTCGAGACTCACGGTATTCAGTCTCGTAGTGGCCAGCACTATAGTGCTGTGCTAGTTTTTCAAAGACTTCTTTATACATTTTACAAAATCCTCAATTAAATAGTTTGAATCATGAGGCCCCGGTGCAGCCTCAGGATGATATTGAATTGCACGGACGTTAACATCATTTAGATGAAATCCCTCGACGGTTTCATCGGATAGATGAATATGGGTCATTACCACTGAACCATACGACCGATTGGCCACTTTTTCTAAACTCTCTGGGTCTACAGCAAAACCATGGTTTTGCGACGTGATTTCTATTTTTCCATTACTTAGATTTTTGACTGGGTGATTGGCACCATGATGACCAAATTTCAATTTATAAGTCTTTGCACCTATAGCCAAAGCAAGAATTTGATGCCCTAAGCAAATACCTAAAATAGGAACCTTTCCAATATATGCTTTTGCCAATTCGATAGTCGCTTCCACAGTTGCAGGATCTCCAGGACCATTAGAAAATAGTACTCCGTCGGGTGTCAATTTTTTCAAACCGGCTACATCTATAGAAGCCGGCACGACCGTGACATTACAGTCCTTTGAATCGAGCAACCTCATCATATTGTATTTCACACCGCAGTCGACCACCACAACATGAGGACCATCTTTGTGCCGAGTCTTCTGCCAAGAATAGGTTTCTTTGGTTGACACTTTGCTGACAAGGTTTTGACCTTCCATAGATGGAAACGATTCCAGGTGTGCTTTTAGATCACTCAGACTAAAATTGCCGCAAGCGATGACCGCTTTCATCGCTCCCTGTTCTCGAATTTTTCGTGTCAAATACCGCGTATCAACCTGATGAATAGCGACAATATTTTGTGATTTCAAATAATTTGAAAGAGATTGCTTACTACGAAAATTACTAGGCGTGTCAACGTAATCACTCACGACCATGCCTGACACATGAACCTTTGCTGACTCTACATCTTCGCCATTGGTGCCATAATTTCCAATCATCGGATACGTCAGCATGAGGATCTGTCCAGTGTATGAGGGATCGGTCAACATCTCTTGATACCCTGTCATAGCTGTATTAAAAACGATCTCACCTCCGCCGAACCCTTCGGCGCCAAATGACTCAGCCTCTATGAGTGTACCATCCTCAAGATAAAGAAATCCGTTCACTGATCACCCCTTGCATAAACACTTTTGCCATCGAGAAGAGTATGTTCAACATAACCTCTCCCCATAAAATGACTAAATGGTGTGTTGTTAGATTTAGACCATTGCTTGATTTTACCTAAATCCTGCTCTGTCTCGGTCGAAAACACCACAAGATCTGCGGGGTAGCCCTTTTTGAGTGAGCCCGCTTTGAGTCCTAAAAGTTCCGCTGGCCGAACAGACATGGCCTCGATAACCGCCTGCAAAGTTAGTCGCTTCATATTCACAAGTGTCAACATCACCGGTAAGGCAGATTGCAAACCAATCACTCCATTTGGAGCTTGACTAAAAGGCTTTTGTTTTTCTTCATCGCTGTGCGGAGCATGATCCGTTGCCACCACGTCAATGAGTCGATCTTTTAGTGCCAATTGAAGAGCCTCGATATCTTTCTGGGTTCGCAGTGGTGGATACATTTTTGCAAAAGTTCCCAGACGCTCAACCGCTTCAACCGTTAACGTCAAATGATGAGGAGAGACTTCACAAGAAATATGATCAAATTTGTTTTTTACAGCTCGAATCATCTCCAGTGACTCTGCACACGACATATGAGCCAAATGAAGCTTCGCCCCGGTTTCAGAGGCTAACACGATACTTCGAGAGACATCTCTCGTTTCAGACGCCGAATTAATTCCCTGAAAGCCAAGCTTTTTTGCGATCTCTCCATCATGAATCGTTGTTCGGCCTTGGGTTAAAAATGCGTCTTCACAATGTTCAATAACCAGAACATTTAACTTCGACGCAATCTCCATCGCGCGTCTGAACAAGGCGGTATCGACACAAGGTCGACCATCATCAGAAAACGCGATGCAACCAGCCTCATAAAGTGCTTCAAAGTCTACAAGCTCTTTGCCCAACAGGCCACACGTAAGTGCACCCACCGGATAAATTTTGCACAAACCAATCGATCGTGCTTTGTCTAAAATGTACTTTGTTGTATTAACAGAATCGTTTGTGGGCGATGTATTTGGCATACATAGCACAGATGTAAAGCCACCTGATACCGCAGCCATGCTCCCAGAGTGTAAATCTTCTTTATAAGTTTGGCCTGGGTCTCGTAGATGAACGTGCATATCAATAAAACCTGGCGCGACAACCAAGTCTTGTGCATCGATTATCTCGTCAAATTGCTGCTTTAAAATATCGTCGCTTGTGTGAATTTTTTCAATGCAACCATTTATAATTTCGACATGCGCTTTTTGAAGATCTAAACTCTGAGAAGGATCGAGGACCCGTCCATTTTTAACTATCTTTTTCAAACCATCTCCAGGCCCATATGAGCCATGATCGCCATACGCACAAACACGCCATTTTCAATTTGTTTAAGAATCAACGAATTTGGACCATCGATAATTTCTGAGTCAATATCGACATTCCTTTGAACCGGACCAGGATGCATTACCCATGCATCTTTTTTTGCAAGCTTTAAACGCATTTTTGAAACACCATAGGTATCAAGATAAGAACTGTCCGGCTTAAATGTGGTTCCTCCTCTTTCCATTTGGGTGCGAAGACCCATCACCACGTCGACATCTCTTACAGCATCGTCCGGGCTCTCAAAAATTTCGACCTCCGGTAGATCGCTCTTTGAGGGAAGAAGTGGCTTTGGACCTGATACAGAAATTTTTGCTCCTAATCGACTTAGGACTATTGCATTTGATTTTGCAACTCGACTTCTAAGAACATCCCCCAAAATACAAATACGAAGATCTTTTAACGTTCCAAATTTTTCGATTAACGTAAAGGCGTCTAGTAAAGCCTGCGAAGGATGTTCTCGATCTCCGTCTCCTGCATTAATATATTTGAGCCCCGGCTTTTTTATATTTAAAAGGGCATCGAAGATCCCGGATTGAGGATGGCGAATGACAAAATAGCGGCATCCCATGGCGTACAGATCTAAAACTGTATCTTCTAGGGTTTCACCCTTATTGAGACTCGAAATTTCAGGAAATAACTGTACCACCCTGGCACCCAAATTTAAGGACGCTATTTCAAACGACATACGGGTGCGCGTACTGCTTTCAACAAAAATCAGTGAAACGGTCTGATTTAGAAATTGCTTCTGAGAAACAGGCGTTAACCCTTTCATTCGTTTAAACTCGGAGGCGTGAGCAAAAATGGCCTCTATATCGGTCGCGTTCAGCTCTTTGCATGTAATCAAGTGTTTCATTCGTTTCTCTGCATACTAGTTAAATGTTGTCGTATATTGAACCACTTCCATGGGCACAACATAGGTTTGTCCGGTAAAAATGGCAACTTTCGGTTTCCAAATAACTTTAAGCTTTATA
>JAGRAY010000048.1 GCA_020434375.1 Bdellovibrionales bacterium
ATAAACCTTCACCTGTACTTCCGCAGAGCAAAATTCCGTTTTCCGCTTCATCTTGCAGCTTCAAAACATTTTCTAGGCTTTTGAAATCGATCGCGTTCCCTCTTTCATTGAAAGGTGTGACACATGCAGTCCATAGCATTTGTGAATTAAGCATTCTCGTCTCCCTGATTCATGGTTAAAAAGTTTCAATCATTTGCAAAAAAGCATTGCGTATCTTTTGCGTAACAGGACCGGGCTTGAATTTCCAGGAAAAAGGCCTATCTTCGATCGACCCTATCGGCAAAATTTCAATCGCAGTGCCTGTCAAAAACCCTTCTGTTGCTTTCTCAAGATCAACTAGCGTTAAAGGCGATTCCTTGACACCGATGCCTATCGACCTTGCTAAATCAATGACGGTATTTCGCGTTATTCCATTTAAAAAACATTCTGGCGGCGGGGTATAAAGAATATCATCGATCACAAAAAATACATTCGAACTGGTTGCTTCTGCAATTCTCCCCTGAAGATCCAGCATGAGCGCATCGTTAAAACCATTTATTTCAGCATCCACTTTACTCATTGACGAAATCATATAAAGCCCCGCTGCTTTACTAGCGACAGGTGCTGATTTTGGATCGGGTCTTCGCCATGAGGCTACTTTTAACTTTAAGCCTTCTTCATAATACGCTCTTGGGTAGTTAAGAGGTCTCTCCCACATACCAATGGCCACATGGATATCAATATCGCGATTGGAGACGGTCATCACCTTACTGCCACACCATACCAGCATTCGGATATAGGCATTTTGATATTGTCCCTTGGAAAGCACAAGCTCCATGGCTTTTAAAAGTTCGAATGGAGTATAAGGAACTTTTATGGCAAGCATATTGGCCGAGGCGTGAAGACGCTCGCAGTGTTCCATGCCTTTAAAGATTTTTCCACGATAAGATCGAACGCCTTCAAAAACTGAACTTCCATAGTGCAATGCATGCGTCATGATGTGAATGCGGGCATCCTTCCATGGCATGAGTTGACCATCCATCCAAATAAATCCTGGCATATCGTCAAACATGGCTATTCCTTTCAATAAATGCTTCATGCAAAGATCTGGCGACATTTGGTGCATCATCATTTTTTACCAAAATACCCACGCTCGAGGGACTCGCGCCAAAACAAATGAGTCGCACAGTATAATGATGAAGATTAGATAATATATTTTGTACCATACCTGGAACATTCAAGCCCTTGCCAATCACAGCAATCAATGTCAGTGATTCCTCAACGCTCAATTCTGAAATTTGGTTTAATTCTGCAAGTAACTCAGCGTTGTTAAATGGATTCACACCATTTGAGCCGACACTCGTTCCATCAATGGTCAGTGCGACACTGACCTCGCTGGTCGTAATAAGGTCGACGCTGATTTTATATTTTGAAAGCACACCAAAAACAGTGGCCAAAAATCCGTAGGTATCTAACATGTTTAAGCTTCGAATGGTGACCAGTACTTGCTTGGGTCTCATCGTAATGGCCCGAACACTGGGCGATTCAGAATCCTTCTTCACATCACTAAAAGGAAGAATAGATGTTCCCTCATGGTCCTCATGAAACGTCGACAAGATTTTCACAGGGATTTTCCCGCGAACACATGGTACCAGTGTTGCTGGATGTAAAATTTTTGCGCCAAAATTAGCCATTTCGGCCATCTCGCCAAACCCCAAGCATGAAATAGGTTTAGCAGAGGGTACAATATTGGGATCCATCGTATACACTCCTGGTACATCAGTATAAATATGAAGTTCTGAAGCTTCGATACCTTCAGCAAATAGTGCCGCACTATAATCACTACCCCCTCGACCAAGCGTTGTTGTGTATCCATTTTTGGTGGTTCCAATAAAGCCCTGAGTCACAAAAACAGTATCGGTGCTATGAAGATTTTTTTTCTTGCAGTTCAGTCTAATGGCTTCGATATCTGGCACTGCTTTACCATGATGATTATCCGTACAAATAACTTCTTTGGCATCCAACCATCTCACTCGATGCCCTCGCTGGGTCATGAAATTGACAAACAAAAAGCTTGAAAGTTTCTCGCCAATCGACAAAACTTCGTCCAGGTCGGCAAGTGAAATTTTTTGAGAAGACTTAGCCTTTAAAAAATCCATTGTTTCAAGAATGACCTTCTCGCACGCGGTGAGTTCAAGTGCGTTTATCAAATCAAGATGTATTTGTCTTATTTCTCTCGCGATGGTTGCTCGACCATTCTGATCTGCATCTACCCAGGCAAGCAACTTGTCTGTCACGCCTCGCACAGCACTCAATACCACTACCCGAGTGGTTTGATCTTTTGATACAATATCGGCTGCACGTCGCATCGCCTGCGGCGTTTGAACACTTGTGCCACCAAATTTCTTAACGGTGATCACTAGAATTTCTTTTTAAAGTAGGCGCGCATATTGGCAATAGCTGCCCCGGCTGCACCACGTACCAAATTATGTGAAAGTACCACCAGGCTAACAATATGGTCACTCGTACCATGACCAATATGGCCTATATGGGCCCGCATATCGTCGTGCAAGGTAAGGTCTTTGAGAACCTGAGGTCGTCCAAGCTCTTCATGCACTACAAACAAGCTGCCATGTTTTTTATTCCATGCGGCGTATTGTGATCTGACATCTTCAAGAGAAATAGATTTATCGAAATGGAGATGAAGGCTCGCAGTATGTCCGTACATGACGGGCACACGATGAACATGCACGGCCATCTCAAGGTCCAAAGGCTTTTTCGAGGCGCCCAAAATTTTTCGCGTCTCTTCTATAATTTTTTCCGACTCTTCTGGAATATGCGGAATCGTGTTGCCATGCATATCGAATGCCGACATCCCCGGATAACCCGCGCCACTAAAAGATTGAAGCGTAACAACGCTAACATGTTTCAAATTTCCCAATGAAATAAGCGGCGCAAGTGCTAAGGTCACGCCCACAACCGAACAATTCGGATTAGTGATGATTTTTCCTCTGGTACTTTGTTTGTCAACAAGATCAAGATGGTCCAAATTGATTTCAGGAACCAAAAGCGGAACATGAGGATCCATACGAAAAGCTGAAGCGTTTGAAAAAACCAGCTTACCTTGCTCAGCCAATATGGGTTCAATCATTTTAGCTTGATCCTGAGGTAAACACGAAATAACTACGTTCGATTGAAGATTTTTGGACTCACTAAGAAGCGTCGCTCTTAGTCGCTCTGGCACAGGAGAAAGTGGCTCTCGCCAATCAACAACATCGCCAAATTTTTCGCCTATGCGGCGATCCGAAGCGGCAACCTCTGCAACCTCAAATTCATTAATCTGCTCTAAAAGTGCAATGGCCTTTTGACCTACAACCCCCGTAGCCCCCAAAACCGCGACCGATGTTTTCATGTCATCCTCTCTTTAATAACTTAACCCTATTCTTTATGTATGGCCTTGATTTAATAATGATCGAAAAAAGAGTTGTAACGGCTAGGGCCGCTTCTGACGGGCGCTACGTTTAAGGGTTTGTCGAATAACCTTCATATAAAAATACATACGCACCCCAACTACCAAGGTCAAGCGAAAATATCAGGGACACGAGACCTATTTGTCCTACGAAAATAGGTCCCGTGTCCCTGGCTTTCACTCAATTTAGCTCTAGAACATCTTCCATGCTATAGCGGCCGGATTTGGGATTTTTGACTTCTAGCCAGTCTAAGATTCGGACAACGCCTTTGGCAAAGAGACCTCGGCTAAATGCAACGTGCTTTATTGAAATGGATTCGTATTCGCCGGTAAAGCTGACCTCATGATCTCCCGGGAGCATGCCACTTCTCTGGCTGGTTAGTCCTACAAAATGCTCTGGCCTCTCGCCACTTTTTGCCGGGCCAGAGCTATAGTCTATTTGATATTCACTTTTTTTGGTTTCGATAATTGCTTGCACAAGTTTTTCGGCCGTGCCCGATGGAACATCGATTTTTGCGCGATGATGTTTTTCGTGAATATCAATATCATATTCTGCGGTTAAAATTTTAGACAATTGCCTAGTCAAATAATTTTGAAGGGTTGCCCCAAGACTTGTATTTGGCGCCACCACCACTGGAATACTTTTGGTAACCTCAGACATTAAAGCCAAAATACGATCATCAGGTTTCCAGCCTGTTGTGCAAATGATCAACGGCGTGGGACTCACTTGAGCCTCGGTCAATATCTTCTCAATATTTGTGTGATTGGAAAAATCCACCACATAATCGCTTTGCGAAAACACATCTGCAAACTTTGTAAACTGCTGATATCCTTTTTCTATATTTGCTCCGCGTGATCTAGAATATCCGCATTCCACATGAAATTTTTCAGTTTGGTTAATCGTATCAACCAATATTTGCCCCATACGTCCGGTAATACCGATAATCCCAACTTTTTTTTTCATGAGAAATGGTTCTCGTAGATTTCATCACATTTGGCGGCCATGATGACATCGTTTTGAGTGATTCCGCGAGCAGAATGCGTGCTCCACTTTATACTTACTCGCCCCCACGAAAGGAAAATATCTGGGTGATGATTTTCCTTTTCCGCAATGCTTCCAATTTGGTTCACAAATTCAAGTGCCTTTGAAAAATCAGCAAATTTATATAATTTTTCAAGAACTTGGTCATGTTCAAGTATTTGCCAATCAGATAAATCATTTTTCAGAGCTTTCAAAGCTCGATCGTCCAATTTTTGTACGTTTTCCACACAATGATTTTTTGCTCCAGGTGATGTTTTCATAATCTCTATATAACCATTTTCGAGCCAACTTCCATCACTTGATTGGGTGGAATTTCAAAATATGTGTAGGCACCTTGTGCATTGCGATACATCCATTCAAAGAGTTTTTCCCGCCATGTAAAACGTGTCTTGGTGTCTGTCTTTACAACGGTTTGATGCCCCAAGAAAAACGTGGCATCAGCCAGAGGATGCGTTAATTCTTCCAGTTTGACTTTATTGAGCTCCGTCCACACACTGGGCCGTTCCATGAAGCCGTACTTAATAACGACCCTATAAAAACCATTTCCTAGAGATTGAACAAAGTGCTTTTCCTGTTCTCCAACATAGGGAATCTCTAGGTTAATAATTGTTACAATGATGATTTCGTCATGCACGACCTTTAGGTGTTCGAGATTCGTCATTAATGCTGGAGGGGTCGAAAATACAGAGCGCGACATATAAACAGCAAGCCCTGGAATACGCGAGACTGGATGCTCTTTTAAATCTTGTAAAAAATCTTCTAATGCTGGAATTTCATATTCCAATGTATTTCTCAAGAGGTCTTGCCCTCGTTTCCAGGTCGTCATCAGTATAAAAATAAATAACGCAACGCTTAAAGGAACCCATCCTCCAGCCACAATTTTCAACATATTCGACACAAGAAAAACCATATCAATGGCAAAGAAAGGGATCAGAATGATCGCTATGGAAAACAGGCTCCATTTCCACTTTCTACTGGCAACGAAATAAAGAAGTAGCGTGGTAATGACCATCGTGGTGGCTACTGCAATACCATAGGCACCAGCAAGATTCGTCGAGCTTTGGAATTCAAAAACGATCCAAATCGTTGCTAAAAAAAGTAACCAGTTTGCCGTTGGTAGATAAATTTGTCCCCTTTCACTTTTTGAAGTGTGGAGTACTTTCATACGTGGCAAGTATCCTAAATGGATGGCCTGTTGAGTTAAAGAGAAAACCCCTGAAATAATGGCTTGCGATGCAATAATGGATGCCATGACAGAAAGACCAATGAGCGGGTATAGTAAGCTTTCTGGAACCATATTAAAAAACGGGTTTTCTATAGCCAGTGGGTTCTGAATCAACAAAGCCCCCTGCCCCATATAATGAATGATCAAACTTGGAAAAACAAAACCAAACCACGCCAGCTTAATGGGGCCCGCTCCAAAATGTCCCATATCGGCATAAAGTGCTTCTCCTCCGGTAACTACTAGAAAGATGGCCCCTAAAACCACAAAACCATAACCTGGGTTAAACCAGGCAAAACTAAACGCATACCAAGGGTTTAAAGCAAACAATACAGTGGGCTCTTTGACAATCCAGTACACACCGCTAATGGCTAGCGTTGAAAACCAAACACCCATCACCGGACCAAACAAGCTCCCAACGCGATGGGTTCCAAAATGTTGTAGATAAAAAAGACCAAATATAATAGTGGCTGCAAGCGGAACCACGTAGTTATCGAATGAAGCCGTTGCGACCTTAAGCCCTTCAAGAGCACCGATAATTGAGATGGCTGGCGTAAGCATTCCGTCACCGTATAAAAGCGCCGCCCCAAAAATACCCATCCAAATGATGGCTTTTTTCTTCCAAGGAGAAAACGTAAACTTTTCAGACGGATCTACCAAAAGAGCTAAAAGAGCTAAAATGCCACCCTCTCCACGATTGTCTGCTTTACAAACAATGACCAGGTATTTCACAGAAATCACAAAAACTAGCGACCAAAAAATCAGTGACAAAATACCCAAAATATTTGCGTTATTTAGTGGAACCGCATGGGGACCCCAGAAGCATTCACGAAGGGCATAGAGAGGGCTTGTA
Source organism: Bdellovibrionales bacterium (assembly GCA_020434375.1). GTDB lineage: Bacteria > Bdellovibrionota_G > JALEGL01 > JALEGL01 > JAGRAY01 > JAGRAY01. The sequence continues at coordinate 6,566 of JAGRAY010000048.1, forward strand.
CCAATATCGCCGTAAACGATACCAAGCGCCGTTAAGGCTAGAAACATCTTGTGACTCAAATGCCCTTTAAAATATTGATTCATAAGTTAGCCTCGACAATTTTGAAACAACGTTGGAGAATTGAGATTACACATGGCATTAGCGATAAAAAAACTGTTATTATCATGTTTGCTGCTCATCGGCATCTTTATTTCCTTTTTTGCAGGTCTGTCCGCTTTTGAAACGGTTGGTAAACCCTATCTCGGTATTTTGCCCTTTAATAATCTTTATATTGGTGCGTTCACACAGCATGACTCCGCAAATCAAAATCTTGATCTCGACTATCATGATCGACTATTGGCGATCAATGACACATCAATACAAAAAGCTGAAGATATTTCTGCCCTGCTTCAACATCACACAAATGGGCAAACTTATGAACTTCGTATTGAGTCAAATGGCAAGCAAAAAACTCTGAAATCATATCAAACGCTTTTAAGTGCAAACAATGTCTTCAAAATTTTTGCTCCACTTTCGGCGACAGCAATCGCATTTTTCATGATTGCCATCTTAGTATTGTTAATTAAACCTGAACCCAAAGGGTCTGCGGCCTTCACATTGTATTGTATCTCAATGGGGGTTTATCTTATTTCAGCTTATGATTTTCACACGACATATCAATTAATTCATCCTCTGTTCATTTCAATTTCATTTTTGCCTGCAACGATTATTCATATGAGTTTGGATTTTCCCGACCAAATCTTCACAAAAAGCCAAAGAATAAAAATTCGACTTGGAGCATATGTATTATCCTTCGTCATCTTCATTCCATACGATATATTTTTTTGGGGGAATCCAAAACTATGGTCTTATTTTGAGCACGCTTGTTTTTTTTACATTTCGCTTTCATATATTTTTTGGGTTTGGAGTATGATATTTCGATACCGACATACAAAAGACTCTACGATTCGCAAGCAAAGCCGACACATATTGCTCGCCATTGTTCCTGGGTTTGGCTTTATTTTTGTATTAGTGTGGCTAACTTTTATTTTTAAAGTTCCAGTGCCTTTAAACTATGTGGCTCCCTTTTGTCTTTTATTCCCTATTGTTTTGGTTGGTGCCATGTTCAGATCAAATTTATTTTTGGTTCAAACCCTGGAACATCAAATTCACGAACGAACGGAAACCCTTAGAAAAAAGGAACTCGAACTTTTTCAAACGCATAAATTGGCATCTGTAGGATTACTTGCATCTGGAACGGCACACGAAATTGGAAATGCTATGAATGTTATTGTTTCAAACTTGCCCATCCTTAAAAAATACATCGATCTTTTTATGAGCAAACTAAGAAGTCAGTCAATTCACGACTCAGAACTGATCTACGCGCTTAAAGATACGCCAGATCTTCTCAATGACCTTGATAGGTCTTCTCATCGAGCCTTGGACATTATGAATCACCTAAAATACTTTGCGAAGCCTGATATCTCTGGGAAAATCTTATTTCAAGTCGAACAAGCTCTCGAAAGTACTTTGAAATGGATCAAACGAACCCTCCCTAAGGGTATTTCAATCCAATTTGAAAAAAAAGTGACGTCTCCTATTGAAGCTGTTCCGGGCCAACTCGAGCAAGTTTTTCTTAATCTTCTATTCAATGCCGTTGAAGCATTGGGCGAAAAGGGTACTATCTCTATTGATCAGCAAGAAAAAGAAGGTCACATTGTCGTTTCCATTCATGATACGGGGCCTGGCATTTTGGAAAAAGATCTCCATAAAATTTTTGATCCTTTTTTTACAACCAAGACAAGCGGCACAGGCCTTGGTTTAAGTGTAAGCTATGGTATTATTAAAAGCCATGGAGGCACATTAGAAGTTGAAAGCAACCCAGCCCAAGGAACAACCTTTAAAATTAAATTGCCAATAGGGCATAAACAATGACCCCTAAACCAAAAACGATTTTTTATTTGGATGACGAAGCAGAAAACCTCAATACGCTCAGTCGTATGCTAAGAGGTCATTATCAAGTAAGGTCTTCTCAAAGTGCTAAAGAGGCGTTGTCTATGTTAAAAAGTGAACCGAGCGACGTTGTTATATCAGACCAAAGAATGCCTAACATGACAGGTGTTGAATTCTTAAAAGAGGCCATTAGAAACAAATATGCAACCGTCGGAATTCTCTTAACTGCCTATTCTGATTTGGATGCTTTAGTCGATGCAGTAAATCATAATGTCATATTTAGATATCTGACAAAACCTATACAAGAATATGATCTGCTCCACGCACTTGACCAGGCGTTTCAAAAAGTTGATCTGGTCAACGAAAATTTACGTCTCATTCAACGCCTTGAAGAAGCAAACTTATATCTTAAAGAAGAAATCAACGAGACTCATGGTCTTGGCAAGTTTCAAGAAAACACTGATGGTCTAAAGAGCATCATGAAACTTTTAAGGAAAGTCGCACCAACGAATACCTCGGTACTCATTCGAGGAGAAACGGGTGTTGGAAAAGAGCTTGTTGCAAGAACGATTCATGAAATGAGTCCAAGGTCAAAACAACCTTTTATTCGAGTCAACTGTGCAGCACTCCCAGAAAATTTACTCGAAAGCGAACTTTTTGGTCATGAAAAAGGTTCTTTTACTGGCGCAACTCATCGAAGAATGGGACGCTTTGAAGCCGCTCATCAAGGCACTCTTTTTCTCGACGAGATAGGTGATATTTCTGGCAAGTTACAGGTGAACCTTTTGCGGGTATTACAAGAAAAAGAGTTCGAGCGCGTTGGAAGTCACGAAACGATTAAAACAGATGTTCGTATTATCGCTGCAACTCATCAAAACCTAGAACAAAAAATATCTGAAAATCTATTTCGAGAAGATCTTTTTTTTCGTCTAAATGTATTTCCGATTGTCATTCCACCTCTTCGGAATCGCATCGGTGATCTCAAAAATCTTGCGCAAGATCTTTTGTTGAAAGTGGCAAAAAAATCTGGAACTAAAAATCGTCCATTATCCAAAGATGCTCTCGATAAACTCACGCACTATGACTGGCCTGGTAATGTTCGCGAACTTGAAAATGTATTAGAAAGAGCCCTCATTTTGGCTACTTCGAATGTCATCGAACCTGAAGATATTATTCTTGATACCCACATCGACACGCCAAGCTCTAGCGAAAGTTTAACCCAGGAAATTACCAAAGAGCTTCTTGAACAGACGCTTTTTGAAGTCAATGGAAACAAAGTTGAAGCTGCCAAAAAACTGGGCCTTAAACGACCCACACTTTACTATCATCTAAAACGCCTGGGTATTTCGAGCTAGCATACAGCCTGCCTTATTTTTCTTGCATATCGCCAACGTTTCTTCATACTGCCAATATAAAAAAAAGATTTAGGAGGTTCACAGTGCACAAACTCATAGCAAAATATTCCATTTTAGTTTTTGGCATCTTATTAATCAATGCATGCCATAAGCAGCACGAAGCAAGTTCAATGTCTGAAGCAGATGCAAACTCTGTTTCGCCCGTTATTGGTGTCACCATCGAGGCAAAGTCTGGTTCGGATATTCAAGGTGAACTCACGTTAACGCAAATAGGTGACAAACAAGTTTTGGTAAAAGGAATTATCTCTGGTTTAGCGCCCAACTCAAAACATGGTTTTCACGTGCATGAAAAAGGTGATTGCACGGCAGATGATGCCTCATCAGCTGGAGGGCATTTCAATCCTACCGGTTCGAAACATGGAGCTCTAAATGAAACTCAGTCACATGCTGGCGATTTGGGAAATATTACAGCTGATAAAAATGGTGAAGCCAATATCGATATTACTAAGTCTGGCGTGACACTCGATGATCAAGATATCTCATTTCTTGGACGAGCTATCGTCGTGCATGAAAAAGCCGATGACCTTTCGTCACAACCTAGCGGAGATGCGGGAAAACGAATTGGTTGTGGCGTTATAGAGAAGCCCTAGCACCTTGATAGAACAAATTTTGGACCTTGAGGCCTCACTTCATAAACGTGAGGCCACTGTTGCTCGAAACGCGAGCATTGAAGCTGGTCAGCTTTTGCAAGAGCTATTTGAGTCAAGGCAATATGAGGTTATCAACCCAGAAAGCAAGCATCCAGTCACAACAGCCGACCTTCGTGCCAATGAGATCATTTTAAATGCTCTTCGTCAGCACTTTCCTGCTGATTCAATTTTAAGTGAAGAATCCGACGCTAAAAAAGATGCTTTAAAGCATGGTCATCGATTATGGGTCATTGATCCTTTAGATGGAACACGTGAATTCGTTTCTAATTCAACCGATTATTGCGTGATGATTGGACTTCTTGAGGGAAACTCTCCTATCGTAGGCGCTATTTATCATCCAGCGACTCAAACTTCGTACTTAGGTGTGGTGGGCGTTGGAACTTGGATTTCATGTCCATCAAAAAAAAACACAGAAGCAATCACACCGCCAACTTTTGCGACGGTTGAAGATAAATTAAGGCTCGTTCACTCTAAAAACCACCGCAATCATCGCCTTGAACATTTTTTTTCACGCTTTCCAAATTTGACATGTATCACAATGGGATCAGCAGGCTTAAAAAGCATGATGGTATTGGAAAATAAAGCTGATTTTTACTTTCATCCTTCGCCTCATATTAAAGAATGGGATACCTGTGCGGCGCATGCCATTATTCAAGCAGCCGGTGGATGGATGAGCGATGGCAAAGGTGATGAACTAAAATATAGACAGACCGACCC
>JAGRAY010000049.1 GCA_020434375.1 Bdellovibrionales bacterium
AGGGAAAGAAAATACGGGTGAAAAAGTCGAGGGGAAAAATCGAGGGGCCAAGACAGAAGCTTCTGTGGGTGGTGCAGCAGCCAAAGAGGAAGAAAATAATGTGACCTCAACGGGTGCGAATACCGGCGATGTCGCCACGGTTAATTCTTCTGCACCAGTAACGGGAGCTGACATTGAATCAGGCGGTGCCTCCGAAGAAATTGAAGAAGGAAGCGCTTGCCTAGCTGAAGGTGGTCTATATGGCACCGTAGATCGTGTACCTTTTGGTTTAGAATCTTTTGAAGAAACAACCTCTGCACGAATAAAGTTTGAATGGAACGACGATCCTGTCATATCGCTCGCAAGAGACTTTAATGACCAGACTCTCGCGTGCCAAGCAGATGCATTTCAAGAAACGCAGTTCGAGCCCAAGCAAGATTGGATCAATACCGAAAGTTACTGCGACAAAGGCCAAGGATATATTCCTGTGAGAAGTGTCTATGTATCAAAAGCAAACGCAGATAGACCTTATATTGCTCGCGTTCATCATACTATTGGTGATCCTCAGGGAATCGTTTTTAAATATGTGTTTGTTACGCGCAATGAGGGTGGATCCTATGAAGATTGGATGAAAGAGATTCAGTCGACTCGAGGTGGCGGCAAAATTCTTACAGATGTTGTAGAATCAATAAATAAAGCAGCAAAAGACCTACGTCTTATTGAACAAGACAATCAACAATTTATCAATATCACTGCAGCATCTACTAAGGTTGTTTATTTAGAAGATAGCTCATCTCAAATGTCAATTGAGAATCTTTGTCACCTTACTCAAAGTTGCAACGAAAAATCCATCGTCATAGGCTACTTCCCCGACTTCGTCGACGAACAAATTCAATCAATGCACGAAGGATACAAAGCAGCGTTTACTATTTTACAAATGAATCCCGATCAAGAGAAAAAGCCTGGAATGATCACCGATGCCGATATTATCATTAACCTAAGTCTATTTAGTGAAGATTCAAAGATCCGCAATCAACAGCTTTCTGTTGCTTTGGCAAGGCAGATTTTATTCGCGCTAGGTTTAGAGGGCACTTGGGATGATGAAAACACACTCTTATCAAACAGAAAATTTTTAGAAAGTATCCCGGCAGATATTCCTTGGCAGTTTGAGGCCAACAGTAAAATCGGTCAAGCTTTGTTCTATGCCTATGGCAAATACCAATTTGATCAAGACACAGGAGAGATCAACCACTCGCGTTTAAAGGAAGAGACACGCTCAAAGATTTTGCGCGATCAATCTGATGATTAGAATGAAGACGCCGGCAAAAATTAATCTTTTTTTGAAAGTTCATGAAAAGCGCACTGATGGCTATCACGAAATGGAAACCGTCATGTTAAAGGTTGGCTTTTTTGACGAGCTCGATCTAGCAATTGAATCTGGCGATCAGGTTTCACTAACGATTGAAAATCAAACGGAACTATCCACCACAAATAATTTAGTGGTGAAAGCTGTGCGAGACTACCTTGAATTTGTAGGTCTTAAGCGAAGCGTAAAGGCTCATCTTAGCAAACAAATATATATTTCAGCCGGACTTGGAGGGGGCAGCTCAGACGCCGCCTGCGCACTTTTATTAATGAACAAGAAAATTGGGGCTTTATCTTTTGAAGAACTCTTAGCCCTTGGCGCAAAACTTGGCTCAGATGTGCCATTTTTTCTGCATGAAACTTCCCTAGGCTACGCATGGGGGCGGGGCGAAAAAGTAATTCCGTGGCAGGCATTGCCCTCGCGAAGAGTGGTGCTTGCAAAGCCTGAGTTTGGTCTTTCAACAAAGCTTATCTATCAAAAGCTAGGTAGGCCTTTGGTTTACCAAGGGAATTCTACGGCAAATCGATGCTCAAATTTAATGCCGGAAACTTGGACTGATTTTGAAAACGCATTGCCTTACGAGAACGATTTGGAAGCGATTGTGGAGAATGAATGCCCTCAAATTTCTGCGATCAAAGCGGCCTTGCTAAAAGAAGGCGCTAGCGTTGCTATGATGACCGGAAGTGGATCCACGGTTTTTGGCATGTTTGACGATGAGACATTGGCCATTGCGGCCACGAGCGCTATAAATTTGCAGGGATTTCGTGCAGTTTTTGTAAAATCGTTGTAATGAAAAAGACCCTAAGTTTAGGAAAAAAATTGGGGAGTCGACAAGTGGTAAGTCAGCAGCCTTTGGAGCTGCCATTCGGAGGTTCGAATCCTCCCTCCCCAGCCATAAAAGGATTGTCGAGAAAACTCTCAACTGCCACAAAGGTTTGACGCATGGAAAGTATTAAAATATTTGCAGGAAATTCCAATCCACTATTGGTTGAAAAAATTTCATCCTATTTAAAAATTCCCATTGCAAACTCTACGGTTAAGAGTTTTAGCGATGGCGAAACTTGGGTCGAGGTTCAGGAAAATGTTCGTGGTCAGGATTGTTTTGTCATTCAATCCACCTCGTGTCCTGCCAATGAAAATCTGATGGAGCTTTTGGTTATTATTGATGCGCTTAAAAGGGCTTCAGCCAAGCGAATTACAGCAGTGATGCCCTATTATGGTTACGCTAGGCAAGATCGAAAAGTAGCGCCTCGAACCCCTATTACCTCAAAGCTGGTGGCTGATTTAATTGTGGCAGCGGGAGCGCATCGCGTTCTATCGATGGATCTTCACGCAGCACAAATTCAGGGTTTTTTTAATATACCGTTTGATCACCTCTATGCTGCGCCTGTTCTTGTTAAGTATTTAAAGTCATTGCAGTTGGGAGATATTGTGATGGTTTCTCCAGATGCTGGAGGCGTTGAGCGCGCGCGTGCCTATGCCAAGCATCTCAATGCTTCGTTGGCGATTATTGATAAAAGACGATTGGCAGCTAACGTATCAGAGGTCATGAATCTCATTGGAGAGGTATCAGGTAAAACGGCGGTTATTTTGGACGACATGATTGACACGGCAGGCACTATGACGCAAGCGGTCCCTGTTTTGTTGAAAAATGGCGCAAAAAGAGTCATTGCCATGGCGGTGCATCCTGTGTTATCAGGGCCTGCTATCGAACGAATTGAGTCGAGTGGTATTGAAAAGGTTATTGTCACAGATACAGTTCCTTTGAGAGAAAATGCAAAAAACTGTAAGAAAATCAGTGTTCTCTCAGTGGCAGATATTTTAGGTGAGGCGATTTCAAGAATTCACGACGAGGACTCAGTGAGTTCGTTGTTTATTTAGGAGGACAGAAATGAATCAAGTAGAGCTTAATTTTGAAATCAGAGAACAAACAGGCAAAGGCCCTGCGAGAAGACTTCGCAGTGATAAAAGTGTTCCGGGAATATATTATGGTCCTCATTTAAAAACACCTATTCCTGTTGCCGTCAACGCAAAAGACCTTGCGACTGCAAGGTCAAAAATGGACTCTACCTCGTTTTTGCGCATCAAAACAGCAGGTAAAACAGATATCACCGATAAATTGGCTCTAATCAAAGCAGTTCAGACTGATCCGGTTACAGACAAATATGTTCACGTTGATTTTTATGAAGTGAACGAAAGTGAAAAAATTAAGGTGAGCGTTCCCATTAAGCTCGTTGGAAAACCGGCTGGTGCAGCTGATGGAGGCATTGTTGAACAAATTCGACGCTTCATTGAAATAAGGTCACTTCCCAAAGATATTCCAGCAAAAATTGAGGTTGATATTTCACCGCTTCAAATTGGTGAATCTATTCACGTCAAAGGGATGAAATTGCCAGAGGGTGTAAGCATTGTGGGAACGTCTAACTATACTTTGGTGACTGTCGTTGCGCCCGAGGCGGAAGAAGTCAAAGTGGCAGCTGAGGGTGTGCCTTCTCCAGAGGCCGCTGTCATTGGTGAAGAGAAAAAGGCGGCTGAAGAAAAGAAAGAGTAAGAAATCCATTTTGGTGGGTGAGTTGGCTCGATGTATTTCAAAACCATCGAAACGCCTGATTTTTACTCAAAATAGTCGTTCAAGTCATGATGAAAAGCTTACCAAAACTAGTGGTTGGTCTGGGTAATCCAGGCGATCAATACGCTTTTACGCTTCATAATATAGGGTTTTTGACGGTGGATTATTTCTTACAATACCAACAGGGTTTCTCTGGGTTCAAAGAAAAACATAAGGCTTTGATTGCGCAAATTACAATCGATGAACAACCTGTGTGGTTTATGAAACCACAAACATATATGAATTTAAGTGGCGACGCAGTGAGTGAAATAGTTCGATATCATCGCTGGTCCGACACAGAAGTTCTTATCATTCATGATGAGATTGATTTTGAGTGGGGACGAATTCAATTAAAAAAAGGTGGTGGATCTGCAGGTCATCGCGGTCTCGAGTCTATTTTTCAGTGTTGGCAAAGTGATTTCTATCGACTCAGAGTTGGCATTGGGAAACCTGAGAGTCGTGATGCGAAAAAATATGTTCTAGCCAATGTTTCAAAATCACTCATTGAAGACCTTGCTCAAAGCGCTGTGAATGCATTGAAAATCATTTTTTTAAACGGGTTTGAAAACGCCAAATCCAAAATTAACCCCTGGCCAAAGGAACCCACTCATGCTTAATCGCCGAAATGTATGTATTATTGCCCATGTCGATCACGGAAAAACAACGCTGGTCGATTTTCTATTGAGACAGGCAGGTACCTTTGCCGATCACCAAGCTTTAAAAGATCGCGTGATGGACTCCATGGATTTAGAGCGTGAAAGAGGTATCACGATCATGGCAAAAAACACCTCGATACGTGTTGGAGACACGAAGATCAATATTGTTGATACACCAGGACACGCGGATTTTGGTGGCGAGGTCGAACGCATTTTAGGTATGGTTGATGGTGCTATTTTGTTGGTTGATGCAGCCGAAGGACCCTTGCCTCAAACGCGGTTCGTTCTTCAAAAAGCACTTCGTGAAAATCATAAAATTATTTTGGTCATTAACAAAGTGGATCGCTCTGAGTGCCAAGGAACGAATCGCATTCAAGAAGTTGAGAACCTGGTTTTTGATTTGTTTATTGAACTCGGTGCAACCGAAGAGCAGGCACATTTTCCTATCGTGTATGCGTGTGGACGCGATGGTTGGTGCACGCTAAAGCCCGATGAGGTCCCAGCGATCATTGCCGGAGAAAAAAAGGCAGATTTAAAACCTCTTTTTGATCTTATTTTAGAATATATCCCCAAACCAAAAGTTGATGTCGAGGGTGAATTCAAAATGATGATTTCTAATTTGTCCTACTCTGACTACCTAGGGCGCCTAGCAGTTGGAAGGATACGATCAGGAATTATCAAAAAAGGAACGCGAGCATTTCGATTGGGCGTTAATGATAAGGGTGAACCCATTAAACAGGCATTTACAGTTGCCGAACTTTTTACTTACGAAGGCTTAAAACAAGTACCCATTAATGAACTCGACGCCGGAGAAATTGGAATCATAGCTGGCAGTGAAGACTTTGATATTGGTGATACGATTGTAACCAGTGAATCTAGTGTAGCTTTGGAGAGGATCTCGGTCGAGAAGCCCACATTGGCTATGATTTTTTCAGTCAATACATCACCTTTTTCAGGTCGAGAGGGCGAAGCCATTCAATCGAGAAAATTGAGAGAAAGACTGCTACGCGAAGTTCGACAGAATGTGGCGCTTCGTCTCGAAGAAACAGAAACACCTGATCAATTTAGGGTCCTGGGTCGTGGAGAGCTCCAACTCGGCATTCTTATTGAACAAATGAGACGTGAAAATTTTGAGTTTATGGTTGGCAAACCAGCTGTCCTTACTAAGGAAGATTCGAAAGGCCATATTCTAGAACCCGTTGAAAATGTGGTCGTAGATGTTCCTGAGCCAGCAGTGGGTGATGTCACTCAGTTATTTCAAAAGCGAAAAGGCATTTTAACGAAGTACGAACCCTTTTCGATAGATTCTGAAGGAAAAGCAAGTCGGGTTCGGCTTGAATTTGAAATTCCCACACGAGGTCTTTTGGGGACAAGATCAAAATTTTTAGCGATGACGCGAGGTGAAGGGCTTATAAGTTCTGAGTGGAAAAGCGACGAACCTTTTAAGGGAGAAATTCTTCATCGAAACAGTGGCGCTCTCGTTGCCGATCGCGAAGGAGAGACTGTTGAATATGCACTCTTAAATCTCGAAGATCGCGGCATCTTTTTCTTTGGCCCTGGTATCGATGTCTATGAAGGTATGGTCGTAGGTGAAAACAATAAAGACACCGATCTCAACGTAAATGTTTGTCGTGAAAAAAAATTAACCAATGTTAGAGCTGCTTCCGCCGAAATATTAGTAACGCTTTCGGGCATTCGTAAGATGTCGCTTGAAGATTGTATTGAATGGATTGATGACGACGAATGGATCGAAATTACACCTAAATCTGTGCGAATTAGAAAAAAAGTACTCGCCCAAAACATGCGAAGTGTAAAACGATCTGAGAGGTAAAAAGTTTTGTTACCAAGTTTTTTGGCCGTGACACGTCGGCGTGCAACGATTATTGGCCCACGTTACAATTTCTGAGCCCACACCCCCAACATTAATCGTACCGTTTACATGATCGGCAATGCGTACTTTTGATGAAGTATATCCTGACCCGTGACAATCAGAGCAAGGAAGGTTTCGGTGATTTGAACGTTGATGCTCACCTGAGTTCGGCGATATTCCATGGCAGGTTCCACATGCTGCCTGGCTGCCATCAACAACCGTCCAGGTGGGATTATTTGAGGTGTTACCTCCTGGAAAGTTTCCGTGACAATAGGTTTGTGCACAACCTACACTGTTCCATATCGGATTGACGCTGCCAACTTTTGCCAGTGTTCCAAAAACCACTTCAGCCGGAAGATCTGAGTCAATGTGCATGGGTGATTCCAAAGATGCTGGCACGATATGGCAAGTGCTGCACTCAAAAGCAAGGTGGAGTGATCCGTTTTTTAGATGAGTCTGATGTGCGCCCACGCCTGTATATTTTGTATCCGAATTTCCGTTTATATCATTTGGAGGTGCGCTGTCTTGACCAGATCCGTGACATGTAAAACACAGAGGGTCTGTGATTTCGGTTGGAGAGTTTTGGGAAAGATTATGTCGAATGGCGCTCTTGCACGAAAATGAAAAGACTAATAAAAGGGCACTCCAAGCTAAAGTTCTAAAGCGTATCATTAATAGGATTATCTCTAGCTTAATCCTTGCAAAAACGAAGCCTTACAATATCTATTTCAAATCAATAGCTTAGGTATTGAACCTATGTTTTTAGTAAACAAAAGTTCAATAAAGTGTGACCTGTTTGCATAGTTGGAGCTCTTTTCAGTGCACACTTAGCGAATAAACAAAAGTTCGCGGTATTTGGGTAATGTCCAGGTTTGATCCGAAACAAAACCCTCAACATCATCGGCGAGATTTCTTACTTTCTGCATATTGAACAAAACCTTATCTGATAATAAGTGGGCTTTCTTGAGTTCGTCATGTTCATCTAATGTTTTGGTAAATTCTTTTTCCAAGTCCTCTTTGGCCTGTGAAAGATCACCATAAAGCTTTTTGGCTTTAAGTCCTCGCGGACCTTGGTGGCAGTTTGAAGTGACTAACCTGGAAAGTTCGCTCTCCAATGAGGCGAACACATGGGTATCAATTATTTCTAATAGTGTGTGGGCTTCCATTTCAATTTGTTTAATGTAGCGTTCTAAAATAATATTGTAACGCGCGACATATTCGTCTTTGGATAAAACATTTTGCTGAATTAAAAATTGAAAGCACGACTCATTATTAACTGCAGCCAACACTTCTGGGGTGGTTCTTAGGTTTTTTAAACCTCGCTTTGTGGCTTCTGTCGTCCAGTCGAGCGCATAGTTGTTTCCTTCAAAGCGAATCATTTTTGTTTCCGTGATAACTTCTTTGACTAACGACAACACGGCATCATCTCTTTTTTCTCCACTTTGAATCTTTTTTTCGAGTTTTTTAGTCATATCCTCGAAGGCTTGTGCCACAGAAGCATTTAATATCGAAACAGGAAAAGCAATATTTGCAGAGGAGCCTACGGCTCTAAACTCAAACTTGTTGCCGGTAAAAGCAAACGGAGATGTTCTATTTCTGTCCGTATTGTCTTTCGCAATAACAGCAAGCTTCGAAGCTCCAAGTTTTATAAGAAGGCTCTCGGTTTTACTTTCAATGTCTTTGCCCGTTTCTATTTGCTCTAGGATCTCGTTGAGATTTTGTCCAAGAAAAACGCTCATAATTGCTGGAGGCGCTTCATTCGCTCCAAGACGATGATCATTGCCCGCAGATGCAATAGCTAGGCGCAGTATCTCCTGGTTTTCAAAAACTGCTTTTAATACGGTTGCAAGAACGGCTAAAAAACGAAGGTTTTGGTGAGGCGTTCTTCCTGGCTCAAGCAGGTTGTCTCCCTTTTGTGAGCTCAAACTCCAATTGTTATGTTTGCCGCTGCCATTGATTCCTGCAAAGGGTTTTTCATGAAGGAGGCATGCAAAATGATGTCTCAGTGCAATTTTGGGCAAAAGATCCATTAATAGAGCGTTATGATCTGAGCTTAGCTCAGCGCTTTCAAAAATGGGAGCGACTTCAAATTGGCCCGGAGCAACTTCATTGTGCCTGGTTTTGATGGGAACACCCAAACGGTAAAGTTCCTGCTCAAGTTCGTGCATAAAGGCTAAAACTCTTGAGGGAATCGAGCCAAAGTAGTGGTCTTCAAATTGTTGACCTCTGGTTGAAGCTCTACCAACCAAAGTGCGACCTGTCATCAGAAGATCTGGCCGAGTTGCAAAAAGAGCACGATCTACAAGAAAATATTCCTGCTCAGCGCCAAGAGTTGCATGCACAGACGTAATATCAATGTCACCAATTAGTTTTAAAAATTGTACAGCTTGCTTTGATAATGCTTCGATTGATCGCAGCAGTGGTGTTTTAATATCTAGAGCCTGTCCGTGATAACTCGTGAAAGCTGAAGGAATGCACATGGTTTTCCCGTTGACGGATTCCATCAAGAAGATAGGGCTGGTGGGGTCCCAAGCGGTGTATCCTCGAGCCTCAAACGTGGTTCGCATGCCTCCACTGGGAAACGAACTCGCATCGGGTTCTGACTGAATTAATGATAATCCTGAAAATTTTTCGATGACAATCGTTTGCCCTGTTTCAGAGGTTCGAGATTGAATGAATGCATCGTGTTTTTCCGCAGTCAATCCGGTCATCGGTTGAAACCAATGGCAGAAGTGAGTTGCGCCTTGAGACATGCCCCAATCTTTAATCACGTTGGCTGCATCATCTGCCACTTCTTTTGGCAAAGGGTCGCCTTTTTGAACGGATGTGACCAAAACATCGTAAGATTCTTTCGAAAGTTTCTCTTTGATTTGACTCAGTCCAAACGTGTAACCGCCAAAAAATTCACTAATGGCTAAAGGCTTGCCGAGCGCATCTTTAGGTCGTTCAAATTTTCGAGTATCGCGATTAAGGGCTGCCAGTACGGCTTGTTGACGCAAAGAAATCATTTATGCTCCTACATTTATGTCTCAAAAAACATCTTAGCTTTTTGAAGCAATGGTTTGTATTTAACTCACTAAAATCGATGACCTTAGTGAATTTACAAATTGATCATAGTGATTACGCAACCCATGACAAGAAATTTTTTCCCAAGCCCCCATAATTTTCATAAGCAGTTGAATTGCCATGGTATTTTTGATTTGATTTTTGGTCTTGCTAAATAGAGTCGAGTCCTATAAAAGGCAGCATTGATTAATTAACCTCGCTTCACCAAGTTAAAGATAATGTTGAAGCAAGCCCAGGAGGAAACAAATGAGAAACTATGAAACGATAGCGATTCTTCGCTCAAACGTCCCAGATGAGTATGTGGGAACCCTAACCAAAAAAGTTGAAAAAGCTATGACAGCTAAGCCTGGCAGTTTAATCAAAAAAGATGACTGGGGTGTTAAGAGACTAGCTTACGAAATCCAAAAAGAAAAGCAAGGTCGTTATCTTTACTGGTCTTTTCAACATCTGGAAAAAGCACCAGCAGCCATTGATAAATGCCTTCGATTTGAAGAAAATGTGCTTCGCTACATGACCGTTGTATCTGATTGGGCACCCAAGGGAAAGGCAGGGCGAGAAAAAAAGGCTACATTGAGCGAAAAGAAAAACACGGCAAAAGAAACGGAAACAGAGTCAAGCAAAGATCGTCCAGTGATTGATTTTAAAGATCCTGTGGCACTTTCAAAGTATATTAATGAAAAGGGCAAAATCGTACCGCAAAGAAACCTTGGTGTTGATGCCTGTACTCAGAGAGCCATCTCAAAAGCAATTAAACGAGCGCGGCAGATTGCATTGCTTTCATATACCGATGGATTCTCAGTGGGTGGACATTCCTCACATTCTCATTCACATGGTCATGGTCATTCGCATGGCGAAACAGAAAGATTTGAATAGGAGATTTTTATGAAAGTAGTGTTGCTTGAAACTGTAGGAAATTTAGGTATTACCGGAGACATCGTCAATGTTAAGCCGGGCTACGCCAGAAATTTTTTGATTCCTCAAAACAAAGCTGCTGTTGCAAATACAAATAGTGTGAGAGAAATCACCCATCAAAAAATGATCTTGGAACATAAACTCAAAACAGCCAAAAAATCCGCCGAAGAGGCCAAGAAACTTCTAGAAAAGGAAGTTTTCACTGTGCAAAGAAAAACTGCCGACGGAGATAAGCTGTTTGGCTCAGTAACGGCTCTAGACATTGAAAATGTGGCGAAAGAAAAAGGATATAATATCAGTCGTAGAGCAATTTCGCTCGAAACGCCTATCAAAAAATTGGGAGCTTACAAAGTGTCTGTTAAATTGGACGGAGACTTGACCGTTCAACTATCTTTGGAAGTTCAAGCAGAACCAGCCTAATGGAGCTTGGCCGCAGGCTCCCACCTCAAAATATTGAAGCAGAGCAATCTGTTTTAGGTGCTGTTTTACTTGATAACGATGTTGCTCATGATGTGGCAGAAATTCTTTTGGAAGAAGATTTCTACAGAGAAGCGCATCAAAAAATTTTCAAAGCAATATTGGCGTTGGTCGAAAAGGGTGAACCCGCTGACCTTGTCACGATTACCAACGAATTAAAAAGTAAAAACGATCTTGAACGAATAGGTGGGGCAACATACCTAGCGCAACTTGTCGAGGCAGTGCCCACGGCTGCGAACGTCCTTTACTATACAAAAATAGTGAAAGACAAATCGATTCTTCGTGGTGTTATTCAAGCGGCCACAGAAATAGCGACCTCCGGATACGAAGAA
>JAGRAY010000004.1 GCA_020434375.1 Bdellovibrionales bacterium
CGAGCGCGTATTTAAGGTAACCAAAAGATTTCACAAAGATGTTAAACAGTTATTAAGTAGGCTACATGACCTCACCCTACGCGATTGATGAACGAGATAAGCTATGGATAGCGCAGGTTATTCGCGCTTACCTTCCCAAATGCAAAATTCTGGCATTTGGGTCTCGAATTCAGGGAAATGCGCGGAAGTACTCAGATCTTGACTTAGCGATTGACTGCAAAAAACTCGTGCCTCTTCTCGAACTTGGTCACTTAAGAGAAGTATTTTCAGAATCTAATCTCTTGTTCAAAGTTGATCTTGTGGATTTTCAATCGGTCGATCCGAACTTTCAGCAAATTATCCAAAATACCTCTCAAGAGTGGTAGGGTATCAGGAAATTCTATGACAGAAACCCAAGAACGCGTCATCGCATTTTTAAACAATGAGGCCCCAAAACATCTGTACAAGAAACTTTTAGATTTTCATCAAACGACATAGCTTCAAATATTCGACGTGTTAGTATTTATGTTCCAAGCGAATCTTGGCAATAGCGTCAAGCATGTCTTGATGCACGAGACCATTAGTGGCTAGCATTTCACCACGCCATAAATTTTTGATAGGTTCTCCAGAAAAATCAGTAGCTTTTCCACCGGCTTCTTCAACCAAAAGCATACCGGCAGCGATATCCCATGGCTTGAGTGAAAGCTCCCAATAACCATCAAATCGTCCGCTGGCTATGCAGGCTAAATCGTATGTGGCAGCGCCGGGACGTCGAACAGTTATTGAATTCATTTCAAAATAGTTGAAGTAGTCGAGATTATTTTCTTTAAGCGTCTTTTTTTCATAGGGGAAACCCGTGGCCAAGACGGATTTTGACAATGAGGCCATACTAGACACCTGAATAGATCGACCGTTGAGAAACGCCCCTTCAGATCGCTTTACAATAAATTGTTCGTGTAATAAAGGCAGATGAATGAGTCCAAACATGGTTTGATGATCGTCAACGAACGCGATCGATGTCGAAAAAATAGGAAAATGGTGAGCATAATTGGTCGTGCCATCAATAGGATCAATGATCCACAAAGGTCCCTCAAGTTTTGCATCGTGGCCTACGTCATGTTCTTCCGCCAATACATTGTGACTTGGAAATTCTTTCTGGATGAGTTCTACAATGGCTTCCTGTGACTCGATGTCAGCTTTGGTGACCAAATTGGTCTCACCCTTGTATTGAATATCAAATCCAGATTGCAAATAATGAGTTTGTATTTTCGATGCTTTTTCAGCGGCGCGAATGGCCGTGCGCTCTATATCCTTTAGTTTCATAGGCGCATTGTGCGAAAACTAGACACATCTGTCTAGTTGAAAAATGACACTAAAAGTAGCCGACTGTAGTATGCCAAAACATACTGGGCAAAATTTAAGCAATAGGATACAATCACAGGTGGGAAATAATTCAGCATGAATCAAGAAGTAGATCGTACATTACCAAAATTTATCGACAAATCGTCTAAGGGTGATGACCAGGGAATTGTCCATGAAAAGTCATATTTGCTCGCTATTTCGGGTCCTTATGCGGGTACAGTTTTTACATTAGATGACGGAAGCATGGTGGCGGGCCGTGAGCCAGGCGCCGAAATTTTACTCAACGATACACAGGTTTCCCGAAAACATGCTGAATTTGTGACAGCCGAAGGTGAGACGAAAATTGTCGATCTCAATAGTACCAATGGTACTTTCGTCAATGGCGATCGCGTTGCGTTGGACTGCGTATTGGCTGAAGGAGATGAAATTCAGTTAGGCGTCAGTGTTTTTAGATTTTCAGTAATCAACCCAGTAGATGGTGGACGCCTTGGCCTTATTAGTCACGGTCATTTTGAAAATAGGCTGAGTGAAGAATTGGATCGTGCGCATCGCTACAAAAGACCTCTCTCTCTTTTAATGATCGGCATGAATGTCAAAGATGGTACAGAAGATCAAGAAAGTCATTTGAGACATTCCTATCCAAAAGTCGTAAACTATATTCGAAAAATTATTCGTACCATGGATCTTCTCGCACACTATGGAAAGTACGAATTAGAACTCTTATTACCAGAAACTGAAAAAGAGGAAGCCCTAAAACTAGCAGAACGTATTACCGGAGAACGGTTTTTTGAAAAAACGGTTTTTCTTTCGGTGGGCTTGGCTTCTTTCCCATTGGATGGAACCACACGAGATACACTTATTGAAAAATCTAGAAAGGCTCTACGAGAGGCCAGGCAGAATCCAAATGAACCGATTGTTCAGGTCAGAGATAATGTTCGGCGCATTCAAGTGTCTGATACTGAAGTCATTATTAAAAGTGAAAAAATGCAGCAGCTTTTTGAGTTGGCTGAACGCATTGCCAAGTCAACCATTACCGTTTTGATTCAAGGTGAAACCGGCGTTGGAAAAGAAGTGATCGCAGAGTCTATTCATGGAAATAGCGATCGCAAATCAATGCCCTTGGTTTGTATCAACTGCGCAGCCTTGACTGAAACATTGCTTGAAAGTGAGCTTTTTGGGCACGAAAAAGGGGCGTTCACAGGTGCAGATAATTTAAAAATAGGCCTTTTTGAGTCTGCTGGAAGCGGCACGATCTTTCTTGATGAAGTAGGTGAAATGCCTTTAAAAACTCAGGCCAAACTTTTGCGTGTTCTGCAATCTAAAAAAATCATGCGTGTGGGTTCTAATCGCGAAATCGATACTGATGTACGTGTTGTCGCAGCTACGAACAGAAAATTGGAAGACCTAGTGGCGAAGTCTCAGTTTAGAGAAGATCTTTACTATAGACTTAATGCTGCAACCATCACGGTCCCGCCTTTAAGAGAACGAAAAGACGAAATTCCCTACTTGGCTCAAGCCTTTATAGAAAGTGTTTGCCACGAAAATCGCATCAGCATGAAAGAAATTTCCCCCGACGCGATGGAGATGCTCTCACGTTATCATTGGCCAGGGAATATTCGAGAACTCAAAAATACCATTGAAAGAGCGGTGATCATTGCCGATGGGGATACGATTTATCCTGAATCAATTACCAATAAATTGAGTACTTCAATTGTGGAATATGCTGAACCTTCTAATCCTGAAGGATCGTTTGGCCAGACCGTTGTTCCTGCTACGGCAATTGGCGATATGAAAGAAGTGGTTTCCAGTTACGAAAAAAATATTATCGTTCAGGCACTAAAACGCGCGAATTGGAATCAAACGAAAGCAGCCGATATGCTACAAATTCCACGAAGAACCCTCGTTTCAAAAATAAAAAAATACAAAATTAAGCGCTCCTAATAAAGTAAATAATAATGACTTTTCCCCCTATGGGTAGACCCATGGGTATGAGGTTGAGAGGCACTATGTAAATCGTATGCCTCCTCAACGACTTGACTTTGTGGAGGTAGCGCTAAACGGACCAACTATAGTATTTTAAGTTTTAGTTGATACTGCTTAAATTTTGGAAGATTGACGTATGGCGACTTGGAGCGTAGCGACGGAGCCAGTAGGCAACTTCCAAAATTTACTTTTGTGTTTCAACTTACATTTAATTTACTATAACTGGCGCGGAAAGAGATTTTTGATAGATCCTTAAGTTTAGCGTTTGCGATGACGATAATTTTTCTCATGAGACCGCCAACGACGAAGGTAGGAGTTTCTCGACAGCCTCTTAAAGAGTAAACCCTTGAAAAATGGTTTCAGTGAGTGAAGAGCTGTAAGCCAAACGTCTGAAAATCGAACGGCTACAACGAATGAAGTTTGCGATTCTCGTATGGTGTCAAATTGGATTCGAGGATCATCGCCCGCTCAAACGTTATTGTCCAACTCAGATGCCAGGAATGTTTCATGCAATCCAAATAGTGGAGATTAACGTTGGGTATGAATAATGGCGAGATGTTAGAAGGTTGCATAATACCACATAAATGTGGTATTATGTGCTTTGCGGAGACGTGTCTTGCCTCTTAGTGGTAGGGAGATGCTTCAGCGATACTTGAAAAGTGGCTGGCAGAAACTCCGGCAAAAAGGCAGTCATGTCATTGTCAGAAAGGGTAAAAAGACCCAAGTGATACCTATGCATGATGAGCTGAAGAAGGGATTGGAAAACAAGCTTTTGAAAGATCTAGCAAAGGACGTTGATTAAATTGCGATATCATTTCAAAATACACAAAGAGGGGGAGGGCTATTGGGCCGAGTGTCTTGAACTCGAAGGCTGCTTGACCCAGGCCGAGACCCTCGACGAACTCCGAAAAAATATGGCTGAGGTTTTAAATACCTATTTAGACGAGCCAGAGTCGTCGCGGCAGATTTTTCCACTTCCGGGTAAGTATCGAGGACAAAATATTGAAAAGGTCGCAGTGCAGTCCAATGTGTTATTGGCAATGATTATTCGAATGGCTAGACTCCGGCAAAATTTGACACAAAAAAAAGTTGCCGATCGTATGGGGGTTAAGTTGTACGCGTATCAAAGACTCGAATCCTCTAAACATGTAAACCCGACCTGGACCACGATTCAGAAACTGGTGCAAGCCATTCCGAAATTTCCGAAAGACTTGCTTTTGGAGGCACTTAGCTGAAATGCATCTTTAGGTGCCAGACGTAGACAAGAATCAACCAATGATGTTATGAGATGGAGCTATGGATGCAACGATTCAAAATCCCATGGCGATATTGTCGATTTTCTTTTTGATCATCATATCGATTTTTCAACTCAATGCGCATCCCAGATTTGGACGACTTCTTAAGTATATTCCGCCGATTGCGTTTGCCTACTTTGTTCCTACCGCGTTGACGACCATGGGCATTTTGCCCGATCAAAACGAGCTCTACGGTTGGATTAAAACTTTTATGCTTCCGGTTGCGCTATTCTTGTTTACGATTGCACTTGATCTTAAAGCCATTATGCGGCTCGGGTTTAAAGCTGTTGTTATGATGGTGGCCGGTACCGCAGGTATTGTGATCGGAGGTCCAATTGCTTTACTCATTTTTAAAGCATGGCTTCCACAAGACGCTTGGATGGGTATGGCTGCACTCTCGGGCAGTTGGATTGGGGGCGGCGCTAACTTTGTTGCCATCGGGCAGGCGGTTGGAGCTTCGCCTGGTATTATGGGACCGATTATTGTTGTGGATACGGTGGTTGCTTCTACGCTTCTAGGTGTTTTGATTTATTTTGCTGGAAGGCACGAAGTTTTTGATCGATGGATGAAGGCTGACACATCATCAATCACAGAGGTTCAAAATAAAATTGAGAAATTTCAAACGTCCGTTGCGAGAGTTTCATCTTTTAACGATTTGGTCACAATTATCGGGTTTGCATTTATTTTTACCTTTATATCTTTTTATTTGGGGAAATTGCTCCCTCCTATTCGTGATTTTGTTAATGCGGGCACGTGGCGGGTCATTCTTATTACAACTTTTGGGGTCCTTTTGTCCTTTACCAAGGCGCGAAACTACGAAGGAGCAGGTGCATCTAAGTTGGGCAATGTTGCTCTCTATCTATTGATTACAACCATTGGTGCTCAAGCTAATTTAAGAGGGCTCATCGAGTATCCGGTTTTGATTTTGGCAGGAGTTACATGGATTGCAGTTCATATTGTTATTTTGTTGATTGTGGCACGATTGATAAGAGCGCCACTCTTCTTTTTGGCAGTGGGCTCTCAGGCCAATGTTGGTGGTGCTGCCTCTGCGCCTGTCGTTGCAGCAGCCTTTCATCCAGCACTAGCACCAGTAGGTATTTTGTTGGCCATACTGGGCTACGTACTAGGAACTTATGCGGGTCTTATAACAGCTTACCTCTTGCGTATGGTCGCTGGAGGCTAGATATTGCCTCTTCGTTGGTCACTTTCTGAAAAATCATTTGAATTAACGCGCACTTGGTCGATCGCTCGAGGCTCAATGAGCTCCAAGACGATTTCTTTTGTGACGGTTTCAAATGGCACAACGAAAGGAATGGGGGAAGCGTCTTGTATGACCGGCTACCCATACACCCATCTCGATATTCGCAACCAATTTGAGGCGCTTGAAGCAATTCATTTTTTTGACGAGCTTACGAGTATTGAAGATCTCCATCGGCGCACTCGAGAAGAAAAAATTAGTCCGCCTCTTAGGTTTGCCATTGAAAGCGCGTGGGTTCACTATGAGTGCTTAGCTAAAGGTCAATCGCTTGCAGATTATCTAGGAGTTTCGCTTCCAGAAAAAATTCAAATTGGATATTCGATTCCAATTGTTGATGATAAAAAAATCAACCAAGAAATTGAACGTGCGAAACCCTACGGTTTTATAAAAATTAAAGTTAACCAGAAAAACATGGTCGAGGTGGTTTTAAAAGTTGCAGACCAATTAAAGCAAGCTTTAATTGTAGATGCCAATGAGGCTTTTACGAATTCAGCTGACTTCGTCAAGGCAGTGGAACCACTAAGGCATTTAAATATCGCGTTTATAGAGCAACCATTTTCAAAAAAATATGAAGCACTCTATCAAGAAATATTTGGAAAAACCTTGGTTCCGATCGTTCTCGATGAATCGATTGAAACAATGGATGATTACCTAAGACTCAAGCCATGGGTTGATGGTATTAACGTTAAGCTCCAAAAAACCGGAAGCTACTTTGAGGCGCTAAGACTGATGAAGATTGCAAAATCGGATCACAAATTGGTCATGTTAGGCTGTAGCCTGGAAACCTCTTTAGGAATATGGGGAGCCGCTCACTTGGCAGACTATGCAGATTTCTGTGATCTGGATGGCGCCACGCTACTGGCAAACGAGCCATTTGGCTTAGTAGCGTATACGGAAGGGAGCCCTTATATGACTGTCCAAAAAGACCTCGTTTTCTAGAGCACTTGACGCCCACCCTGCACAATCCGTATAATTAGAGTTGTGCTCGTTCATGCAGTATTCGGAATAGCGCAAAGTCTATTAATTAAAATCAAGCCATTGATATTGTTTGTTTTTTTAAAGGGGGTTGTATGCGCCTAGAAACTCATGAAAGTCTTGTAAAGTATTTTTACGAGTGTCTCTCTCGCGCACAAAAAAATCAAAATGTGAGCTTGCACGAAGTCACTCAAATTTATCTAATTAATCTATTGGAAAAGGCTCTTTGCACAAAAAAAATCTTTGCATCGATGGATACGCAAGAAATGGAAGAACCGTTGGCTTTTTTGTTGGGCAGAGCACTCTCATCAAATACAAATTTTGATAAACTTGGATTGTTTAAACAAATTGGCGATCGCTCTCTTTTTGTATCGGGATTTTTTTCAGATAGCTTCTTAAGAAAAGTAATCGATATGGACTACTATATTTCAATGGGTGGTCAAGCCTATCGTTTCGCCTCAGACCTAGTGGAGGATCAATACAAGGACAAGCTCTTTCCTGAAGTTTTTGAAGAGCTTTCTGATAAATTTGCGAACCTTGTGGACCTTATGGCTGAAATCAGTGAGATGTCGGGGCTCACCAAAAAGGATGAAGACCTGATGCGCCTTTATGAGCGCTGGATGTTTACCAAAAGCAAGCGTCTCTATGACAAACTCAAAAGCCATGGGATCATGGGTATCGACGACATGAAGAAAGACTTGGTCAACTAAGCATGGCTTTGTCTTGGATTCAGCGAAGGCTAGAGAAATTTTATTCTATTCAGCCCTTACCACCAGTCGATCACTTTATGATCTCGACTGAAGAAATGAAACGCTTTCACCCAGAACTCATGGTACGACCACAGGTCGTATTAAAAGAGGACGAAGGTGAATTAAGTTTAGCTGTTCATTTAGGTAGTGAGATTGTAGATCGCGTTCGAGAGCATGGTTGGTCAAATTTAGAATTGCATGAATTTATGACTGCGGCTGAGGAAATCAGTCACTTTTTATATCTTGGATACAGTGCTACTCAAGACAAACAAGTCAGTCTTCTCGATGTTGAAGTTCAGGCCGAAATCGACAAATTTCTTTTGGCACTTCACTATTTTCCTGACGATGAAGAGGTCATTACCAGACTTTTTGAGCGAATTCATTGGCGAGAAGGTC
Source organism: Bdellovibrionales bacterium (assembly GCA_020434375.1). GTDB lineage: Bacteria > Bdellovibrionota_G > JALEGL01 > JALEGL01 > JAGRAY01 > JAGRAY01. The sequence goes on from JAGRAY010000004.1 coordinate 7,998, forward strand.
TTACCAAAGCTGAGGAATGGCGTTATCGAGAGGCTAATCGGCTTGGGCTTAGAATGGCGACGTGGATCAATCAAAATGTTCGAGAGGGTACCATGCAATCAGATACCGTCGAATTCTTAAGACTGTTTTATCGCATGGAAACCACTAAGAGACTCAGCAAAGTGGAGAAGATGAAAAGAATATGATACCGATGAAGACTATGGCTGAAAAACGTAAACATCGTCGTGTTCCTGTTAAATTCAAAGTCGACTGGAAATCGGAAGGTACTTTTTTGTTTGAAAAAGCCACCAATATTAGCGAGCACGGAATCTTTATTGAGACACAAGAACCAATGCCACCAGGAACGATGATCGATTTGCAATTTACGATTCCTGACAAACCAAAAAAAATAGTGGTTTTGGGAAAAGTAGCATGGGTTAACCCTGTACGCGCGACATCTGATTCAAATTATAATCCTGGTATGGGTATTCGATTTGAAAATTTAAAAGAAATCGATCGCGATACAATCTTGTCGCTTATTAAGCGAATCGCCGTTTTGTAAATAAGGCAATATGTGTCCCAACTATATTGAAAAGCGAAAACACCCTCGTGTTGAGGCACGTATCAGTGTCTCTTTTAAGTCGCTAGATGATCTAAAGCAAGAATACACTCGAAATATTAGTACAGGTGGAATTTTTCTAAAAACAGACCGGTTATTGGATCCAAATGCAGAAATTGAGCTCAATATTCAATTTCCTGAGAATCTGGGCCAGTTCAAAGTACGGGGAAAAGTGGCTCGATTAATGACTTTAAGTCATCCGGAGGCTCCTGAAAAGCTTATATTTGGGGTAGGTGTGAAGTTTTTGGACCCAGAGCCCAAAATGATCGAAGTGATAGAGAAAATAATATCCTCACAGGTAAGCTTGAAGAAATAAATATACCTGCGATAATTAAGATGTTTGACAAAACTTTCTAAAACCTTTTGGATTTTCCTGCTTTTTAGCCTGACAAGCTCGGCATTTATTCATGTTTTTCACAAAGAGTGGTGTCAGAAAATCCGCCAAGAACAAATGTCTCATATTGAGACATTTTCTAAAGACTTAAAACAAAATCAGTGGCAAAGACGCCAAGGTCAAAACCCTACGTTGCTTAAAGATTTTGCTTTGTCGGAACCCAAAGCAGCCTATGTCTTTTTCACCAATTACAAAGATAATTTTCGTTTTGCCTGGCACGATGAAAAACAAGTGAATCAAATTTCGGTAGACCTAACCCGTAAGTTCAAATCTGGGTCTCCTTATGATGTTGGTATGCTTGATAAAGTTTTGACGACACCTGATCTCGAATATGTTCACGAAGTTGCAATGACTTTTATGCCGCCTGATGAAGCGCAATTTGCTCAAACACCTCTTGGACTACTTAAGGTTGGGTACGTTCTACCGGGGAAGATCAGCCAAAGCGTTCGATTAGGACAAGGATTTCGCTACTTAATTCCTCTTTGGTGGGTTTTGTCAGCCGTATTGGTGATATTCATTGGATTAAACGATACTCGACAATACGGTGGGCATCATTTGAGGCACCCTCAAGTAACCGCAGTGGCTGATCCTCAGAAAACAGAAGAGGCAGAACTCACGTGGCTAGAGGATGAGACAGGAAAAACAGAACCCATTTTTGTTGATGAACAAGGGCGTTCTTGGAAAATTTTACTTGATAGAGATACGCTGGTTGGTTGGACGCCAAAGGGGAATTGGTATGTTAACGACGGGTATCTTTTCGGAAGGCCTTGGGGCGCTTCAGCGGTAAGACAAGGTCAAATGAAATCAGAAAACTACGAGTTTCAATTAAAAGCTCAGAAAATGGCTGGTTCGGATGGATTTGTCATCTTGTTTTCATGTAATGCCATGCCTCTGATTTGGGTTTTAGGAGGATGGGGGAATACCCGTACCGAAGTATTGGGTTATCCCAGATCATCAAATAGTTTTAAGATACAGAAAAATGATTGGTATTTTATTGAAGTGCGTGTCAATTCTCAAAATGTCGAAGGCTTTATTAATGGTGAATTAAATTTTAGACTACCAAAGAATGAAATTAAGTATCCTTCTCCGAACGTTGGTTTTCAAAACGGATTAGGTGTAGGTGTATGGAGTACATTATCAAAATATGCGGATATGCGATTACTTGAATATTAGCATTCTTATGCTGGCTGTTTTTTTGTTGGGGTGTGGTGACCCAGATATACCTTTTCGTTCAGAGATTGAAACAAGGGTGAGTTTCTTGGTTTTAGAGCCTACACCAATGCATCAAGATGTCGAAGAGGTTGATGAAGAGCCTATGGTAGCTTTACCGTCAGCAGTTTCCACCCAAACACCTAAACCGAAATCCAAAAGTTCAAAGAAATCTAACTCTAGAAAGTCTTCAGAGCCGTCTGCTGAAGAATTGGAAACTCCAAAATCTGTAGAAGATATGCGTATGGAAATAGAAATAGCCCTTGGAGAACTACAAAAACTAAGCGTGTCTCGAGACGACGCCGAAGGACAAATACCAGAAATGGCGCTTTTCGATCGAAAAGTTGAAGTAGGAAATATTGATGAAGCTAGAAATATTTTTATTAACGTAAGAAAAAAATTAAAAGATTTCAAGATCGACTCAAACTTTATCTCTCGTAAAGTTGAAAGAACAATTTTGGTTTTGAATCGAGCAAAAATAAATTCTGACAAATACGCAAGTTTCCAATCACGCATCGAAAAACTTGAAAAGCCGATTAACGAAAGGCGCTATAAATTTGTCAATAAGCAACTTACAACGCTTCAAGACGACATTATGAGTGCCTCAAAGTTAGATTCGATTCCCAAATAATGTTTGCATATTTTTTATAAGAGAAACTCCTAAAACATCGGGCTCTATTTGATGTAGCATCGCAAGTCGCTCGGCCACAAGTTTCACGAAAGAAGGTTCATTGCGTTTTCCTCGATGAGGAATGGGAGCTAAAAAAGGCGCGTCAGTTTCAATAAGAACGCGGTCGATCGGTACGATTTGTGCCGCCTCGATCACTTGATGAGCGTTTTTAAATGTCAAAACTCCTGAAAACGATATCATGGCTCCAAGGTTCAAAAATTTTTTGGCTTGCTCGGCGTTCCCTGTAAAGCAATGAATAATGCCTCCTATATTTTTAAATATTTGTTTTGTCTTGAGAAGCTCATAAGTGTCTTCAAAGGCGTCGCGAGTATGAATAGATACCGGGCATTTTGTTTCTAGTGCAAGATCTAGCATTTCGTCAAAAACTCTCAATTGATCTTTCTTTTCAGAGTTTTGATAGTAGTAATCAAGGCCGATTTCTCCAACCGCAATAACGCGGTTGTAACTTAAATAAGGTTTAATAAGATCAGAGCCGGTGGTTCCTACTTTAGAAGCGTCGTGAGGATGAATACCTACTGCAGCAAAAATTCGTGAGTCCAAATTTGTCATCTCGACAGCTTTGTCGAGTTTTTGTTTTTCGGGGCCCAGACATATATTTAAAATGATCTCAACCCCTGCCGAAAACGCCCGATCCAAAATTTCTTGTCTATCAGAATCGAAAGACTCGAAGTCAAGGTGCGCATGAGAGTCAATTAAACTCACGTTGATAATCCCATCCAGGTCATGAAAAAATGATGAAGATGCAACGACGTATTGCCATATTTTTTGTAGGCACGATTTTCTATGTTTAAAGTCATTTGAAATAGTTGTTGAAATTTAGCCTGTTTTGCAGGAGAAAGTTGACCATTTTTAAAAGCTGTTTTCCATAGTTCAAGAATGCACTCCTGGGCAGTTTTTAAGAACCACACAAATTGTTCACGATTTTCTGAGATCATGTCAATTAAATGACTTTGATCTTGGTATTTTCCGGGGTAGCAATGAAGAGTTTCTTTAAGGTCGGAGATCCACTCGGGGAATTCATCATTATTTGTCTCTGAGTTGTTCGTTGGAATTCTAACCAACATTAATCGTGATCGAATGGTCAATAGCACCTGATCGGGTCGGTCAACGGATATGACAATCACAGCGTATGGAGGTGGCTCTTCCAGGGTTTTTAGTAAGGCATTGGCCGCAGAAATATTCAAAAGATGACCGGTTCTAATCCACACAAATTTTCGTTGCAGTTCATGAGGACTAATGTGAATCCATTTTAGCAATTCAGCGACTTGCGATACCACAATCTCATTTTTTAGTGGTGAAACCCAAAGTACATCGGCGTGTCTATTTTCGTCTATTTTCTTACAAGGCGTGCAAGTATCGCAGGGAACCTCGTTTTGTTGATGTTCACATCCCTCTAGTTTTACTAAATATGAAAAAACTTCTTTGTGGTCGGGTAGAGAAGGTCCATGAAACAAGAGCCCATGAGGCATTCTATTATTTGTTTTTAGATGAAGTAATGTGCGTTTTGCATCAGCCATGCGCGTCAAGTTCCGCATGAATCACTTGAATAACACTCTTTCGAAGTTCGCTCGATGAAACTGATGAATCAAAAACTCTGATTTGCTTGGAGTTTGTTTTCGCCAAAGACAGGTAAGCTTGTCGAACTTTCTCGTGGAACGTAAGATCCTCGGTTTCGAACCGATCGTGTTGAATCAACCTCTTCTTTCTTCGTTCAAGAGCAGTTTGCGTTGTTAGGTCTAAGAGTATGGTGATATCGGGTTCAATGCCATGAGTTGCCAGCTCATTCAAACTAATAATTGCTTCTTTTTCGATTCCTCGTCCTCCCCATTGGTAGGCCAATGTGGACAATGTGAAGCGATCACAGACGACAAGATCATAATTTTTGAGTGCATCAATCACCACATGCTCGATATGTTGTGCCCTTGCTGCTTGAATCAGAAGAAGTTCTGCCAAAGGGCATACAGATTCTTTTTCGAAGTGAAGGATAATGGTTCTTAATGCATTGCCAAGGTCGGTGCCTCCAGGTTCTCTTGTAATTAAAACTTTCTTGCCCTGGTTTTCGAAGTGATTTTTGATAGGAGTGAGAAGTGTTGATTTTCCACTGCCCTCGATACCTTCCAATGTTACAAATAGCCCTCGACTCATAGTCGCCGTTCTACATGAAAAAACACATTTCCAAAAGATTTGAAACAGCTTGTAATAAATAGGATCACATGAAAAAGTAGCGTTGTGAGTAGGCAAACCATTCTGTTCTTATGCACGGGCAATAGTATTCGCAGTCAAATGGCAGAAGCTTTTTTAAAGTATTTTGCCAAAGAGCGATTCAGTGTGTTTAGCGCTGGTATTTCTCCTGGGGGTGTTCATCCTCTCACCACTTTAATGATGGAAGAAGAAGGTATACAGATGTCTGATCAGTATTCAAAAGGCGTCGACGAAATTCCTTTAGAGACGTTTGATTTCGTCATTACGCTTTGCGATCATGCCAAGAAATTATGTCCTGACTCGATTCAAGCCAATATTAGGGAGCATTGGCCAATACAAGATCCCATTGCTTTTGCTGCAGGCGAGGGTGTACGAATCGCTAAATTTAGAGAAGCGAAAGAAGAAATTAAAAAGCGCGTTATCGACTGGTTAGACCGCTTCGATAGGACCTAAGATATCGTCCAGTGAAGGGGTGCTCCCCTTGCTTCGACGCTCTCTTTTGGCCTCTTTGCCAGCAGATCGATGTTTGCGTTTTCGGATTTTCCGATGTTTACGGTACCCTGTAGCCATAGTGGGGCCGGTTATAGCGCCTTTCCACTAGTAATGCAAGATAACAGCTGGGTAGTCCATTGTATGGAGTTTGATCTGATAAATTTCTGCCTCGGCGTCATTGCGAAAGGGCCCGACGAGAACCCTGTTTAGGCGGTGCTGCTTTTTTATAATAATATTCGTATCATGCCACTTTTCGCTGAGCTCCTTTTTTAGAGCTATGGCATTTTTTTTGATGCGGAAGGCACCCACAGACACATAAACCGTCCATGTTTCGGCTGTCGGCAAAATCGTCCATCCCAAAACGATGATCACGAATACAAGGAATCGTGACCTAGTCATCAACCATTTTTTTCATTAGTGTCGAATAGCCTTTTTTTTGAAACCGTCTCTCTGCAGCTTTAGCACTGTCTTCAGACTCAAATGGACCCGCCATGACTCTAAAATAGCTATTCTGGCTCATCACGCGAAGATTTTGCTCTGGGAAACTCTTGGAAAGTTCATGAACATGGCGATTTGCGTTGTCTTTGGCGTTGAAGGAACCTAATTGGATCCAGTGTTCGTTATTGTCAAGGGGGCGCTCTACAATTTCTATGTCTACAAGCGCGACACCATCACGCGAAAGACCAATGGTTTTGGCCGCAGCGTAAGATAAATCTAGTATTCTGCCTTTGACAAAAGGTCCTCGATCGTTGATTCGAACTAACGTAGACTCACCATTTTTTCGCGTGACTCGAACGAGTGTACCAAAGGGAAGATATCGATGAGCGGCCGTAAATTCATGCATATTGTATACTTCGCCAGAGGCAGTTTTTTTTCCGTGAAAATCCCTTCCGTACCATGACGCATAGCCTGAAGTGGCGTCGGGTGTATCAAAAGATTTTGGTGCTTTGTGGGCCACGCCGCATTTGGTGAGGCTCAAAGCTAAAATGAGGGGTATGAATAATAGTTTCATGAAGACTTGATAAAACAGCGTTCTTAGGATTAACTGTGCCAGTTATAGTGTAGTTGCGAAAGCCAAATACTGCAAGAAAGGGTGTCGTGCCCAGGCCATGGACCAGTTTGTGAGATATAAAGTTGTTGAAACCTCAATAGTTACAGAAGATGAGCTTGAGCGTATCATTAACGAATGGGTTTCCAACGGGTATTTGTTTGAAGGTATGCAATTTGCTATAACAAACGCTTCAAAAAGGCCTGCAATGGCTTTTGTTTTGTTTACAAAGAAAATGGAAGGACCAATGAATGCCTAGAGCAGATCAAACTCATCGATTCCTCGCTAAAGCGATCGATCTCATTCTTGCAGGATTTCTCTCCAAATTTGTTGTTCCGTTTGGTCTTTTCGGTGGTGCTATCTATTTACTTATCTCTGATGGTCTTTTTGAAGGTCAAAGTATTGGTAAGCGCATTATGGGGCTTAGAGTCGTCGTTTTAAAATCGGGAACAGAACTTCACCCGTGCACTTATAAAGAGTCACTGATACGTAATCTGCCGTATGCACTTATTCTTGTCTTGGGTTCCATTCCGATTATCCAGATTTTTTTCCTTCTATTAGGGTTTCTATTTACGATTATAGAGTCTTACTTTATCTGGGCAGATGATCATGGTATTCGAATTGGCGATATTTATGCCGAAACCCAGGTGGTTGATCATTCTATAAAAGCAACACCTACCACATGACACACTGGCACAGTTTTCTGTGTGGTGTGTTCATTTTATTAACTCTTAGTTGTGCAAAACCAAGGCCGGTTGAAAAGCCGTCTGAGTTTAAACCTTTAGTACTGCAATTTATCACAACGGACCCCAACTGGCTTATGGGACAAAGCTGTAAGCAAGACTTAGGGTCGCTGGTTTCTGTGATTCAAGTTATTGCCAAAGGTTCATGCTACGATAAAATCAGTTCTAGCGCGAATCTCATTTTTATGAATTGTGATGGATCATCAGAAATAACGATTTTAGACGTTAGCAAAGGTTTAAAACGTTATCGTCGTCACCCGGTTTCATGTGATGCAGAGCTTAAAGAAAGTGGGTGGGTGTTTTTTGACTCTTCTCCTCCTGGGGCTTCGTTTAAAATAGATAATGAGAAGCAAGCAAGAGCGCCAGTGTGGACACGCCTAGCCAAAGGACAGCATCAAGTTTTGTGTGAAAATGGAAGAGACTCATTCATGTCCACAGATTTTATAGCAGGCCAAGATTTAAAAGTGCTTTGTTCAAGACAAAATCAAGCAAGCCAATCTGATACCGACGAAGAATTATCGAATGAAGAAAAAGCAGGAGGTATTTTGATGTATGTTCTTGGAGGCTTGGCTTCGATTGGAGCCATTCTCCTCCCATTTCTGATATTTTAGCTTTCGATGATGAACCGATTTATCGCCATTGGTCATGTGACAACAGATCTCATTGATGGCGAAGAACGTCTGGGTGGTTCATCTCTCTTTACGGCTCTTTGCGCGAAATTACTGGGTTATCAGGCTACGATAGTGACCAGTTGTACCAAAGAAACTGAAAATACCATTTCGTCTCGTGGGGTTGACGTTCTCAATAAAGTATCATCTCACGACACGGTATTCGAACATATTTATGATTCCGCTAGAAGAGAACGGCAAAGCAAATGTCACAGTGAGGCCTTAGCCATTCATCGTAACTGTTTAAATCGGCTAAATATTCAGCCCCACGACTGCGTAGTGATATGTCCGAATATGCATGAGGTGGACTCTGAGTTGGTAAATTCTTTGGCCGCAATACCTTTAATGACCATGCCTCAAGGTTGGTTTAGGCGAGTAAATCAGGAAAAACAAGTGATCCATAGTTCTTCTTGGGTTTCAAATTTAAAAAAGAGATCTGAACTGTTGATCGCAAGTCGTCAAGATCTCGAAGGTGACTCTCAAGGAGAGATGTGGTGTCGAACCCACTCGGACCATTTTGTCATCACTTCTGGCATTAAACCCATGAATGTATTTGAAGACCATCAAAACTATGAAATTTCAGTGCCTTACTTAGTGGATGAAAAGGATGCAACAGGTGCGGGAGATATCTTTGCAGCAACAACTTGGATTGCCGTTCGAGAAAATATACCACTTTCAAATGCTATAAAGATTGGCTCTATTGCTGCTTCGTATAAAATTGAAAAACGGGGAATTGGTTTTAATTTCTCTCGTCAGGCGATCGTTGATCGACTAAATTTAATAACGACAAATGCTTCTCTGAAGGAGAGCATGAATAGATTTTTGAGAGTTTTGTGACTAAAAAAAAGACGATTAAAGAGCAAGAAAATATCGATACGCATGCTCAAATGAAGGAGTCGGCAGGCACACTGGCGTGGTTAACTGAAACAGCCGTCCGTCAAGTAGGTTTGGAATCGTACACTGAGTTTTTGAAGACTGGTATTCCGAGAAAATCATTTGATCAATACCATAAATATATTCTCTTCAGTTTTTTAGTATGGGGCGGTGGCTTTTTATATATACAAAAACCATTTGTTGCCGGAATGGTCTTTTTCTTGATGGCTACTTTTCAAGTTGTTTTGCTTTTGGGCGTACATTATTTGGCGTGGTTACCTCAAACTATTTCCCCAGTTCATTTTTTGATGATTGTTGCTGGGCTGTTGATTTCTCTATGGTGGATCAGTATTTTTCTGCCATTTCATCTTGTGCCAAATAAAGCTAAGAGAAAAAGCTACCATTTGTTTCTATTTTTTGTGATTAGTTTTTTGATTACAACAATTCTCTACGCACAGATCATTTTTCTTTTAAAGACAAAAGTCGTCTACGGTTGGCAATTTGAAGAGGAGTTTTTAGTTGTATGTGGCTTATGGGCCACGTCGCTAGGATTCATAGTAACTCAGATTATGGCCATTGGACTTAATACTATTGAACAATACTTTTTTCAGAGACCGCGACATCAAGATGCCTTTGGAAGTGCATTCTTAGGTTTTTGGTCAGGCATAGCCACTAGCTTTTGTATAGTGTGTTTGGCAATGGGTCCGGCATCAGGCAAAATGTTAGTGATTTTAGAACGAATTGCAGCATGGTTTGAAATATACCGATTTGAAAAAATCGCGGCTTCACTCGGCGGCTTTATTCACTTTTGGCGTCAGTTGACTTAGTGTTCGCTGCTAATTTTAGTACCGAGAAAATAGCTTCCCAAATCACATGTTTGGACAGTTTACTTTTTCCTTTTTCTCGTTCGGTAAACGTAATGGGAATTTCTTTAGCTTTGTAGCCGTTAATCAATGCATAAACCGTGGTTTCAATTTGAAAAGCATAACCATCTGCTTTGATTGGTAACGAAACGAGAGAACTGATCACACGTCGTTTGAAACACTTAAACCCTCCTGTCAGATCATAAATCTGATAACCTGTAGCGTATCTTGCGTAAAGGTTTGCAAGTCGACTAAGCCAAAGACGATACCAAGGCCATCCTACCGTGTGACCTCCTGGTACATATCGGCTTCCTAAAACAAAATCTACCTGATCCACTTCACGAACAAATTGAGCGAGCGTTGCTGGTTGATGTGAAAAATCTGCGTCCATCTGGCAAATAATGGCGTAATTTCGCTCAAGCGCCCATTGATATCCATCGCGATAAGCTGATCCTAGACCCATTTTTCCGGGTCGTTTCAAAAGATGAACACGTGACCCCAAAGGTGAATCAAGCTGGAAGGCTTGAATGCATTCAGATGTCCCATCTGGAGAGTTGTCGTCGATCAGCAAGATATCGAACTCATTAGGTAATTTTAAAATGTCGGTTATAAGTGGCGTAATATTGTCTCGTTCGTTGTAGGTAGGAATGATAACCAAGTTGTGTGTCATAATTAGTTTTTACCTTCGTCGTCTACGATACCTTCGTGGAGTGTCAGATTTTCTCCCAGTTTTGTTTTCAGTTTTTGGTGCTGGCGCTAATGCTTCTAAAGCATTTTTATGGAGTGCTTCGATCTCTGGTTTTTTCTCGTGATTTGGATAATTTGCCAAAAACCGAGACCCATATTTGGCAACTGAGTCGTAATCCTTTTGTTTTTCAAAAATCAAAATGAGTTCATAGAGGTTTATATCTTGATCTTCTTTCTTTCTTAGTTCGTTTTGATAATAATCTTCTAAGCTCGCATAGTCTTTTGAGGTTTTGTAGAAGGACAGTTGGCGTTTTTTTAGTAATTCATTTCGGGGATCCAAAGCTCGTGCTTTTTTTAAGAAAGCCGTTGCCTCATCAAACTTGTTTTGGCGCTCATAAATTCGAACAAGATTTAATAAATTATAAATATTTCGTGGTTGCTTTTCGTAGGCTTCTGAAAAGCTGATGATGGCTTTTTGAAAATCACCTTGATCCGCATAAATATTACCTAACAGACTTGCTCCACTCGTCCCTAAGTTTGTCTGACTAGAGAGCAATGAAATAGCTTTTGCGTATTTTTCAGATCTCCATAGGTAACGTGCGTAGCTTATATAAAATTCTGGACTATTTGGTTTTAAAAATTTGGCATACATTGCCAACTGTTCACCAACTGTTAGGAGTTCTCGGGATCGTTGGAGGTGTCCCATGTCGGTGTAAACTTGGGACAATAATGACATTAATTCAATATTGTGAATGTCTTTTCCTAATGCTCGGGTAAGTTGTTTTTTCAGAGTTTCTAACTCAATGATATCAGGATCATGCAAGGCTTTTTCGGTCCAGAGGCGAAATACTTCTATGCGTGGTATCGGTGTGGAGTCTTTGGAAGGTTGTTCTCCTAGAGCCAAGACAAAGCTTTCGCCTTGCTTGGTTCTTAAATATTCCATCACGTTAGGGTAGGCAAAAAACGCTCCTATGCACGCACCGATGACTAACACTAAATAGACGAAAGTTTCATAATCTCTTTTGCGTCGTCTGTTCGTTGGTTTCCATTCAGGAATTTGTTTTAGTCCAATATCTTCCTTTGAATATTGATTTCCAAACAAATCGGCTGTTCCAGGGTAGTCTTCAATGTCTTGCTCCACGCCGTCAAAAGAGATAATCGTTTCTCCAGGGACAATCTTACCCTCTAGAACAGCCTTTCGAACCTCTGAAAAGTAGTCATAAGAGGAAACATTGCCGCTATGGTGCCGAACTTCCCACTTTGATGGACTGCCTTCCACAATCGATGTGTCAATATCTTCGTCTTCCGTGTCTCCGATGGTCACACTTGCTTGGGATACAGAGTCAGAAATCCATTCATCAACATCCAAGCCCTCTTGCATCTTTGAGCTTGTTGCGACAACGCGTTTTAATGAATCTTGTTTCGCCTCTTTGCCCCCATAGTTGCAACCAAACGCTTCGATAATTTCCAGGTCATTATTTTGATAAATATTTCGAAGCGAAAGAGGTCTTCCGCAAAAGGTACAGTTGAAAAAAAACCCATCACTTTGGAGAACTCGGTCAGGAATCGTTAGGATCGTTCTGCAGTCGGTACAAGAGAAATAACACACTGAAATAACAGACATAATTAAGCATAACTATACCGATGTTATGTTATTTGCCAATCGTTATAGTTTAAGCTACTAACATCGCGTGATCGTTGGAGTTCCCAAAGAAATAAAGAGTCAAGAGTATCGCGTAGGACTTGTTCCTGCAGGGGCAAGGCATCTGATTCAATCAGGAGCTCAGGTTGTGGTGCAGGCAGGTGCTGGTATTGGCAGTGGTATTGAAGACGCGGAGTTTGAAGCCGTCGGTGCCACCGTATTAAAATCGGCTGAAGAGGTCTGGAAGACCTCGGACATGATCATCAAGGTCAAAGAGCCTTTGGTCAAAGAATATGATTTAATGAAAAAGGGACAAATTCTCTACACTTACCTTCATTTGGCAGTGGTGCCAGATTTAGCCAAGGTGTTTATTGAAAAAAAAATTACAAGTATCGCCTATGAAACCATTCAGCTTCCGAATCATTCATTGCCTCTTTTAAAACCTATGAGTGAAGTCGCTGGCAAAATGGCTGTTCAAATAGGATCTGCCTATCTTCAAAAAGAGAACGGCGGCAAAGGCGTTCTCTTGGGAGGTGTTCCTGGTGTACGAAGAGGGCGAGTCACTATTATAGGCGCCGGCGTTGTGGGTATGAATGCATGCAAAATAGCCGTTGGAATGGGTGCAGATGTCACGGTTATTGATGTTAATCTAGATCGTCTTGAATACTTCGATGATATTTTTGGAAACAAAATACAGACACTTAAATCACATTCACAAAATATTGAGGAGAGTGTTCTTAGGGCAGACTTGTTGATTGGTGCAGTTCTGATCCCAGGTGCAAAGGCTCCTAAATTGGTCACAAAAAATCTCGTTTCAAAAATGTCCCCCGGTTCGGTCATAGTTGATGTTGCAGTTGATCAAGGGGGCTGCGTTGAAACATGTAAGCCAACCACTCATGATGACCCGACCTTTCTAGTGGATGGTGTTATTCACTACTGTGTAGCAAACATGCCTGGTGCTGTTGCAATGTCGTCCACAATCGCATTAACCAATGCAACATTGGCTTATGCAAAAAAAATAGTGGAACAAGGAGTCGACAAAGCTATTCGGTCTGACGTCGATCTTGCAAAAGGAGTGAATACTTACAACGGCTTTGTTACGCATCGTGCAGTTGCGGATGCCCTGAACGAACCTTACCATTCATTGGAAGCACAGATCGGCTCATGAAAGTGTTTGAAAATTTAGATTACTTGCACATTAAGGATCTCTTCAGTGAAGAGGAGCGTCTGGTTGCAGATACAGTACGTGGATTTGTCGAAGAAGAAGTCATTCCGATTATTGCAAATCATGCCAGAGACGGAAAGTTTCCAGCTCATCTCATTAAGACCATGGGCGAAATGGGGCTTCTTGGCTCCAGTTTAAAAGGCTATGGTTGTGCAGGTATGAGTTCGGTTGCGTATGGCTTGGCCATGCAAGAACTTGAGCGCGGTGACTCAAGTATTCGAAGCTTTGCATCGGTGCAAGGTTCGCTATGTATGTATCCTATTTATGCGTACGGGACGGAAGCCCAAAAAAAGAAATGGCTTCCGGCAATGGCCAAAGGTGAAAAAGTAGGTTGCTTTGGTCTAACCGAACCTGATTTTGGATCTAACCCTTCAGGAATGCTCACTAAAGCGGAAAAGAAAAACGGCAAGTGGATTATTCATGGAACCAAAATGTGGATTACTAACGGTACCATGGCTGATCTCGCGATTGTTTGGGCTAAAGTTAATGGAAGAATTCGGGGTTTTATTGTCGAGAAGGGTGCGCCTGGATTTACTGCGAGAGAGGTCAAAGGAAAACTATCTTTACGTGCATCAGACACCGCAGAACTGTCTTTTGATCGTTGTGAAATTCCAGAGGACAATTTATTACCTGAAACAGATGGCTTAAAGTCACCATTAGGGTGTCTCAACCAAGCGAGATTTGGTATTGCTTGGGGCGCATTAGGTGCTGCACACGCCTGCTTCTACGAAGCTCTTTCATATGCAAAAAATAGAATTCAATTTGAAAAGCCGATTGCATCATTCCAACTTGTTCAAGCTAAACTTGCGGACATGGCTACCGAAATTACCAAGGCCCAACTTTTAGCACTGCGTGTAGGCCGCTTAAAAGATGAGGGAAGGTCTACGGCGGCTCAGATTTCAATGGCCAAGCGCAATAACGTTAAGATAGCTCTTGATGTATCTCGTCAAGCCAGAGAAATTTTAGGGGCCAATGGTATTCTCGACGAATACCATGCGATGAGACATATGAATAACTTAGAATCTGTGTATACCTACGAAGGCACGCACGATATTCATACTTTGATCATCGGTGAAGCAGTCACAGGTATTCCTGCTTACAAATGATTACTGAGAAAGACTATTAGGAGGTTATCGAAGATTTAACGTGGAGGACTACCTCAATCATGCATACAAAGGTTCAAAAGGGATCTTCAAGTTTTTTCAAGAAAAGCTTAAAACATCCGACATACATAACACGCTGATTAGATCGCTTCCCTTTTGGGTAGCTGCGGCGCTTATTAGTTTAACTTGTATGGGATACACAAAGCTTTTTACGTTTTGTGAAACCCAAAGTCTTAAGCTTCTTCAAGAGTCTCGGCTAACTTTTATTATTTTGTCTCCTGTCTTTTTTTTAATTTCTTGGTTTTCAGTTCATTTTTTTGAAAAAAGTGCAAAAGGTAGTGGTATTCCTCAGGTACTCTTGGCTCTTGAGAGCGAGCCCCTTTTAATTAAACGAAATCTATTAAGGATTCGAACGATTCTATTCAAGGTTTTTGGTTCATGCGTTGCCCTTTTAGGTGGCGCAAGCATTGGACGTGAAGGACCTTCTATTCAAATTTCATCAGCCATTGCGTATGAAGTCAAAAAGCTGTTTGCAAAAATAGACATCAAAATTGAAAATTCATACATGATTATTACGGGTGCTGCAGCGGGTCTTGCTGCGGCGTTTAATACCCCAATCGGGGGAATTGTTTTTGCCATTGAGGAATTGAGCCGGGAGCATATTCGTTCTTTTAGAATAGGCCTTCTTCAAGGCATTATGATTTCAGGTATTGTTTCGCAGGCTTTGCTTGGTAGTTATTTGTATCTTGGGCTGGCGCCTGTCACCGCTTTTCATTTAAATTCTGTAGGTTGGATTATTCTAGTGGCACTTATAACGGGCGTTGCTGGAGCTTTATTTGGTGATCTGTTGGCAAACGCAATTGTACGTGTTCAGAGAAAACCATTTATGTTTCAAGTGGGTACGGTGGTGTTTTCCTCGGTCATGTTGATTATTCTGTATTTTTTATGCGGTAGTACAGTCTTTTATTCAGGTAAAACGGAAATCAATCATTGGTTATTTTCTAGTGACTTTGCAAGTCCTCTCGATTGTATCGCGCGATTTTTGGGACCGTTCTTTTCTTCACTGACAGGTATTTCAGGCGGCATATTTGCGCCATCACTTAGTGCCGGAGCAAGTTTGGGAAGCCTAATATCATCAGTATTTATTCCAGAACTTAAGGTCAATTTAGCACTTACGGGTATGATCGGATTCTTAACGGGTGTCACGCGCGTACCGATCACATCATTTATTCTCGTTTTAGAAATGACGGATCGCCATTTAGCAATTACAACCATGATGATCGCAACGCTCGTATCACACCTCGCGAGTCGATTGATTTCTTCCAAGTCTTTTTATGAAATTTTACTGGAGGAAATGAAGTCTAGAACGTGAAACTGGAGATTAAAGCCAGTGCGCCTTATTCATTGTACTCAGTCATTCAGAGTCATGGTTGGAGTGACCTTCCGCCATTTAACGTCTTGTCAAAAAACTCGATCGCAGTAGGTGTTTCCGTAGGCAACAGAGCTATTGATTGCCGCGTCGATGCCATCAAAAATGGTCTGGTTTTAGAAGCTAAGCAGATCAACACGAATGTGTCCAAGGCGATTCGCCATATGTTTCGCCTTGAAGATACAATGCAGCCATTTTATGCGTACGCAAAGTCAGTTGGCAGGACATGGATCAAAAAAAATCAAATGGGCCGTATGCTTCGATCACAGACGATTTTTGAAGATCTTGTTAAGATGGTTCTGACAACCAACTGCAGTTGGTCATTTACAAAAATCATGGTCGAGCGTCTGGTAACTACATTAGGTCAAAAAACCCCTCTTGGAGCAAGTCTTTTTCCAACTCCCGAGGCATTGGCAAAAAAGCGTGAGCGCTTTTACAGAGACAAAATTCGAGCAGGGTATCGCTCACCACACTTGCAAAAAATAGGAAAACTTTTCTCTAAGAATCTCATTGATACCGCATCGTGGATGGATCCCATGAGAGACACACAAGACATTAGGAAGGAAATTTTGTCAGTGCCAGGCGCAGGCGCCTACGTGGCTGACAATATGCTAAAGCTAATGGGACGCTTTGAATACTTAGGCATCGACAGTTGGGTAAGAAAAAAGCTTTCCATGACAGACTCTGAAATTAAGGAAACGTACGCACCCCACGGGCCTTACCAAGGCCTCATTCTATGGTGTGATGTCACCAGAGATTGGCTCTAGGTGGCTGATTTTTAAAGCGTACTAATATTAATATCATAATAATTAATATTAATAATATTAATTGCAAATTTGTGCTAGAAGTAGGTGTTTATCTAAGGGGGAAAAAGTGCAAAGGTATTTGTTGATATTAAGTTTTATATTGTCTTTAACGGTACTAGGGCAGCAGAATCTATGTGAAGGGTTTGAACCAGGCATTTTTGACGAACTAAATAGTACTTGGGCTACACCGCATTTTGATTTGCAGTTACGTAGTAACCCCAATCTTAAAGCTAATCTTCATTTCGAAGTGAATATGCGAGGGAGTATAAATAATCCCGAACTTTGTATTGAGGTGTTTAAGGATTCTAAAGAGCTTTGTGTCATCAAAAATCTGAAGTTTAATACTCCGAAGACGACAAGAGATGTTGAAAGAGGAGGCAAGAGAGACAGTGACTATTATCGAGTTAAGAACGAAGTCATTCTTTCTCAGTGGACCCAATGCGGCGAAGAATTGGATGACGAAACATTGTATTTTCAAGTTGTAATCAGCTCGATTGTAGAACAAGGGCAACCTATTCCGCAAACTTGTTGGACTAAGGATCAAGGATTACCTATCGTTAATAAGCATGAATCTAATTTTTCTCTGAGTGTGATACCTTTTGAGTTGATGAATGATAATACAACGCCAATGGTCACCAGTAAGAAAACTTACTACAATTTGTACGACAACTAAATAGCCGGGGCCAGATATTGGGAATTAGCATTACTTAATAAGCCCAGCGAAGGAGCGTGGCGCCCCAGGTGAACCCCGCACCAAAGGATGCTAGAAGGACTAAGTCGCCTTTTTTTATGCGACCTTCTTTAGCCGCCATTGCAAGGCAACTTGGAATTGTTGCTGATGTTGTGTTTGCGAACTTATCGATGTTGACCATGACTTTTTCATTAGGTAGGCCCAGTTTTTTTTGACAGCTTTCGATAATTCTAAGATTTGCTTGGTGGGGTACAAAAAGCGTGACATCTTCCGGTTTAAAGCCATTTCGCTCAAGAATTTCTTCCGAAACTCTTGCCATTTCTCCTACAGCAAATTTAAAAACCTGCTTACCCTCTTGGTGAACCACATGCATTTTTTTCTCAATAGTTTCTGGTGTCGTAGGATTTAGGCTTCCACCGCCAGGCATGCATAGAAGCTCACCGCCGCTGCCATCAATGTGATGTATAAAATCTAAAATGCCAAGCTGCAAGCCATCTGGTAGAGGCTCTAAAAGTACAACGCCTGCACCGTCTCCAAATAGTACGCACGTGTTTCGATCTTGAGGATCTATGATAGACGACATAACATCAACGCCTACGACCAAAGCTTTTTTAGATCTGCCCGATCGAATAAATTGATCCGCTGTGCCCAGTGAAAAAAGAAAGCCGGAGCATGCTGCAGAAAGATCGAATCCCCAGGCATTTTTTGCACCAATTTTATTTTGAATCACACATGCGGTTGATGGAAACATCATATCTGGCGTCACGGTGCCTACAATAATAAGATCAATATCTAGGACATTGGTTTGCGTTTTTTTTAAAACTTTTTCGATCGCCAAAACAGCTAAATCACTGGCAGCTTGTCCTTTTTTGACCTGGCGTCTTTCCTTAATACCGGTTCTTGTTTGAATCCATTCGTCAGAGGTTTCAACAGATTGAGACAGATCTTGATTTGTGACGATTTTTTCGGGATGGTACTTAGCGGCTCCAGTAATTGCAGATCGTATCGACGGTAACATAGGGCCAGCTTTCTAAATGACAAACCTAAGTATTGCAAGCATCAGTTTCTTTTACGACAGTCTTTTGTGAGGCCAAATAAAACTACTTTTATAAAATCGCCGACAGTTCCTTTTAGGTTTTGCGCAGTATCTCGAACCGAACACACCGATAACTATATGCCTCATCGGTGCTCGTAGCAAGTAACCTAAAGGATATCGATCGATTTGATCCATTTGTCTAAGGTTCGCAAAGAAGGCGTAAAGCTATCAGCAGAAATTTGATCAATTTTAGTTCCGACGCGTTCAAGATATTTTAAAAAGGCATCAGGATGATTTAGGTATTGTTCTGTAAAGTTTTGATTTTTTTCTTCTAGCGATAGCTCTTTTTTTGGTTGGATGGGGAAGGTCGCGGTGATGAGATATTTTGAGTCTTTTGATAATCCTTGAAAAACATAAATGAGTTGTTCCGCGCGAAAGGGAGAGGGTTCAATATTAAGTTGCGTTAAGAAGGCAATACCTTCACCGGACCGAAACTTCACCTTATGCACTTGGGCCAAAAAAGTCTGAGAAATATTTCCCATAGGGTAAGCCATAAAGAGTGTGTCTTGAACATACTTTGGGTTTGGTTTTCTTTTACTTAGTAATTTCTTAAAACGTGCCACGTCTTTTTTCATTTTCGCGATGTACTTTGGTTCTGGCGCGTAAACTTCTTCAAAGGCTGAAATAGTATAAAAATGAACTTCAGGAGGAAAGGTAATCAAACCTTTTCGTCGAATGGTTTCATAGTATTCAAAATAGGGCCCGGCCAATTTAAAATAGGTATGCTCGGGAAATAGCGATGCTGGATGGTCAGAGGCGGTTTCCATTTTTTGCCAGGGCGCGACTTCGGTCACTATTTTTGTGCACAGTTTACTAGAGACAGAAAATTGAAAACCGTACGCGGCAGCAGAGATGTCTTGGTCGGCAAACGATAGTCCAAAGCTAAATGTCTGAAGGATTAAGGCAAAAATAAACCTAATCATCACCTTTTTTAGTAAATAAGCGTTGTAGGTTCTGTCTGCCATTGTTCCCCTTCTAATTCATAAATGATTCTTTTCCCAAAGCGGTAGCCTTTAGGGTCGAAAGTGTGAATATCCCAGTAGTAGGGTGCAAACAAAATAACACTGTGATTGGGCGGTCTGGTTTCGACGCCAGGCAACTCATTTGAGCTTAGGTCATACGGAAGGTCAAGATGATCTAATGTATAAGCGATTCGAGTTTCTTCACGCATGGTGAGCCAAAGCGTTTCAAGTAAAGCAGTATCATTGGTTGAATTTGAAATGAGATTTGCCTTTGCACGAAAACGAAACTGGATTTTTTCGGTTTCGTTCCAATAACACCCAGAGAGATGACCTTTGGATAAAACATCTTGAGCTTTTTGAGATTGAATATGGGTGTTAAAAGCAAACCGGTCGTTTTCAGGTAAAAAGTGCAGGTGTACTGTTCTGACACTCAATATATTTTTATCGCTGACCGTGGCAATTTGTCCGTAAGCACTTTGTTTGACAAAGTTTTGGACCATCGTTGGCACTAAGATGTTTGGAACACAAGCCATGTTTCGTGAACTATCATATTTTTAATGGTATGACTTTAACAAACCGATATTTTGAAAGGAAATCGCTGATATGAAGGGTTTTTCGTATGTTAGCCACCGTGAAGTCGTTATCTTAGCAGGTGCAAGAACACCTTTTGGTGCATTTTGTGGCGCCCTTAGGCACTATACCGCGACAGATCTTGGTGTGATAGCAAGCAAGCAGGCCCTGGTAAGATCTGGAATTAATGCAGATGAAATCGACCATGTGATCTTTGGAAATGTCATTCAATCAAGCCCAGATGCTGCTTATCTTGCCAGGCATATTGGATTAAAATCGGGTGTGCCTATTGAAACGCCAGCACTTACGCTAAATCGACTTTGTGGCTCAGGGTTTGAAGCTATCATTCATGGTGCTAAAGAAATCCTCCTAGGTGAAGCTAAGTTTGTGTTAGCCGGGGGCACAGAAAACATGACGCAGGCGCCACACCAAATATGGAATGCTCGCGAAGGTATACCTTTGGGAAAAGGAAAAATGACAGATTCTCTTTGGGAAGGTTTGAGAGATTCATACAATGGCTTGCCCATGGGGGTGACAGCCGAAAATCTAGCTAAAAAGTATGACATTGAAAGGCAGGTGTCTGATCAATTTAGTCTAGAAAGCCAAGAAAAAACCAAGCTTGCAAAAGAAAAAGGACATTTTAAGGATGAGATCGTACCTATAGAACTCAAAAGAAAAAATGAAACGATTCTTTTGGAGCACGATGAACATCCAAGACCTCAAACCTCACTGGAGGCTCTTAGTAAACTCAAGCCCGTATTTGATCCCAAAGGCATCGTGACGGCAGGATCTTCCAGTGGAATTTCAGATGGAGCTGCAGCCGTCATTTTGACCACCAAAGAAGAAGCCGAAAGAAGACACTTACCGTACCTTGGCACATTGAAAGCTTACGGCGTTGTGGGTTGTGATCCAGATTTCATGGGTATTGGCCCGGCGCCGGCGGCTCGCAAAGCTCTATTAAGCTTAGAAAAAACGGTAGCCGATATGGATCTCATTGAAGTCAACGAAGCCTTTGCACCTCAGGTGATTGCAGTAGAGCGCGAGCTTGGTATTCGCAGAGACAAGCTCAATGTAAACGGAGGGGCCATTGCGTTAGGGCATCCTCTTGCCGCAAGTGGTACGCGTATTTGCCTATCGTTACTTTTAGAATTAAACCGCGCCAAAAAACGCTTTGGCCTTGCTTCAGCATGCATAGGTGGCGGCCAGGGAATAGCCATAATTGTTGAAAGTGCTCAATTTTAAAGTGTCTGGTACAGATGGGCTAGCGTAGCCCCCCAAACCGCCTCGCGGTTGGAAATGTCTTCGAACCTACTTCAGCGTTATAGTAAATTTTGGAAGTTGCCTACTGGCTCCGTCGCTACGCTCCAAGTCGCCATACGGCAATCTTCCAAAATTTAAGC
>JAGRAY010000050.1 GCA_020434375.1 Bdellovibrionales bacterium
GGGGTCATTTAAGGGGTAGGGTTTTCCTTCGTCTATCATCGACGTAATACGGTGTAGTCTACAATAAGCATCTGTTCCGCTTGGATACATGCCCTTAGGCGTTAAAACACCAGGTGCGTTTTGAAATCGTACAAGAAGAAAGATGACACTTAAAAAGATCCAGGCTAAACGTAGAGCCATTATATGTATTCTTCTCGACTGCCTATTTGTTTAGAGAAAGACAAGATCCAAGAAATTCTAGCTCAAAAACGCCGTAATCAAGAGCAAATCTTTGATTTAACATCAAGTAATCCTACGAAAGCTAATTTTAACTATCCGCTTTTCAATGCTGCTGAACCAAGTTGTTTTAATTTAGAGTATTTGCCAGAGCCACAAGGCTACTCAAGTGCTCTAGAAACGATTTCTCAAGCATGGCGCCCGGAGAAAAACTTAAATCCGACTCAGTTTTTTCTGACATCTAGCACAAGTGAGGCTTATTCGATTCTTTTTAAACTTTTTTGCAATGGTGGCGATGAGGTTTTGTTGCCAAGCCCATCATATCCCCTCATAGAATATCTGGCACAATCAGAAGCCGTAGTTTCAAGAAAGTATTATTATGTAGAAGCTGAAGGTTGGTTTATTGATCGTAAGTCTTTGGTAGATTCGATAACCAAAAGGACCAAAGTTTTGGTTATCGTTAATCCTAATAATCCAACTGGTCATTATACTTGTCCTGAGCAAATGGCTGACCTTATTCAAATCGCACAGTCGAACAATTTGGCTATTATTTCTGACGAAGTGTTTTATGAATATTCTCGAGATGGCGTATATCCTCAATCATTTTTGGATGTTTCAAATTCGAAGGTTCCTTTGGTTATTCTTGGTGGACTTTCAAAGTGGCTTGGGCTTCCACAAGCAAAACTGTCTTGGGGATATTTTCATTGTCATCAAGATTTGATCCGCGAAGCAATGCCAAGACTTTCTTGGCTACTAGACTTGTATTTGTCGGTAAGTTTTGATGTTCAAATAAATATTGAATCTATGGCCAGAGTATTTCACCCGGTGCAAGATCAAATAAGAGGAAGGGTGCTCAAAAACGAACGGGCGTTGATTGAGGCTTTTAAAAACGACCCTAAAGTTCGAGTGCTTATGAGCGAAGGTGGATGGAACGCAGTTCTAGCTCTCCCTCAAGCCATTGAATCTGATCAATGGGCTTGCGACTTGCTTTTAAAGAAAAATGTTTATCTTTATTCTGGCCACTTGTTTGAAATGCCATTTCAATCTTTTGTTGTAAGTCTTCTTATGGAGCCTTCACAATTTGCACGTAGTATTAAGTTAATGACCGAGTTTTTGAAAGAGATCTAGGTAGTTTTTTAAGAAACGGATCTCGCTGAATTCAAATTCTGCTCTCTTCATGAGTGCTTTTCTTGTTTCGTGCTTTTTTTCATCGGTCCATTTGTCAATACGATTTATCCATTCAAAGCAAGCTTGCGTATCTCCAGTTGGGAATCCAAATACGGTTTTGTTATCTATGAGGTCAAGCATACCACCCACTTCGCTCACAACAGGAATAGCGCCTTGTCCCATAGCCTCAAGAAGAACCTGAGGAATGCCCTCTGAACGACTCGGTACAATTAAAAAGTCGGCACTTTGGTAAAAATTTAAAAGTTTATCCGGCGCCACTGGCTCATAGATTGTACAATTCTTGCCTTTAAGAGTTGATAGCTGTCGTAGCAGGGGTCCTTTTCCTACTATAGAAAGTGAGAAGTTGTGTTTGAGTAAAGCTGTGCCAATACTTTTTAAGTAGTCTATTCCTTTTTCATAAGTAAACCTTCCAACAAATAACGCATGGCGCCGTTTCCGAACGCTATGGTTTAAATTCTTAGAATGGTTTATTCCAGGATAAATAACTTTTATATTTTTAAGGCTACCTTGAAATTGTTCCTGAAGCACGTGCTCCATATGGTGTGATTCAACAATGACAGTTGAGCTTTGTGAAATGAGTTTCTTAGAAATATATTTCATCCAATGTATGCGGGGGTCGAAAGCCTCAAACGCATAGGATTGCTTTTGATACCAATTGGCTCCAGCAGTATGAAAAATTAGTGGTGTGACACATCGAGATCTCCATGCACTCAATGCAAAACCAATAGAAATCGCATAGTCGTATGTACTACTTTCGATATGGTTTTGAACTCTTCGAGAAAAAATCTGATTTGCAAGAAGCCAGGGTTTGAGCGATGGCCAGCATATTCCAAGAGTAGGAAATGGTTCGTGACCCGTGAGTTGGGTCTTGGGAACGGCGCAGGTAACTCTGATGCCATGTTTACTTAATCCGTGACAAAGATTGTAGGCTTGCTTCTCCATGCCACCGATCGAACTTATGGGCCAAAGACCATGGCAGGCAATAAGAATTTTCATATCAGCAGTACTTTATTTAAAGTATGATACGTTTCAAGAGATGAAACAAAATATTCTTTCGCAAACTTTTGAAAATATAAAGAAGTATCTTCCCGCTCGCTATGCGAAAAAAATGCCATTCGTATTTGTCTTGTTGTCATTAATGTCGATTATAGAGTTGTTCAGCCTTGGTATGTTTGTGGCATTAATTCCTTTTATTTACAATCCAAAAATTATCACACAAAACGTTATTACTCGTTCAATCTATCATGGTCTTGCGTTTGAATCTTATCATGCGTTTGTCTTTGTGATTTTGTTTGTGTTGGTTGTTCTATTTGTTGCAAAGAATTTATTGTCGCTTTGGATTTCCCGTTATTTGTCGGCATTTTCTTTTCAGCTATTTGCCCATTTCACAACCCTTTTGCAAAGGTATCATTATGCACGAGGATATTTGTTTATGAAGAACAAAGGTTACTTTGACTGCGTTCGAGATATCGCGGCTCTTCCAGGACGATTTTCAGAGAACCTTCTGCTTCCTTTTCTGTCTATTGTTAACGAAATAGCAGTGCTATCACTGATTGTTATATCTATTTTTATATATGCACCTAAAGCACTTTTGTTTGTGGCTATATTTGTGATTCCACCATTTTTTATTTTTTATATATGGAGTAAGAAGAAAATTCAGGTTGCAGGTGAAGCTGTTTATCACCTAAGTGGAGCTTTGCAAAAAAGGCTCTACGAGTCTTTGAGAGGATTTGTAGAAATAAAAACTACTCGCTCTGAAGAAAGATTTTTATCAAACTATGCACAGCTTGCGAAAACCTATGCCAATAAAATGACAGACCATATTTTCTTTAATTTAGTTCCTACAAAACTCTTGGAGACCTCCATGATTTTTGGATTTTCGTTTTTGGTAGTCTATACGATTCTATATAAGGAGGCTTCGGAGGGATTGATGCTTCTTGGAGTTTTTACTGTTGCAGCTTATCGAACAATGCCATCGATTAATCGAATTACCTTGGCACTTCTCAATATAAAAGGTCATGAATATGTGTTTGATATTCTTAAAGAACTTAATGAGACAAACGATCCTAAAGATGAAGTGCCGGCCATTCCTTTTGAAAAAAGTATTATTTTGCGCAACGTGGAGTTTTCTTATCCTTCTTCAGATCTATTTGCGGTGAGAAACATAAATATAAAAATATCAAGAGGTGACTATATTGGCATTGTAGGTCCTTCAGGATCAGGTAAGTCCACATTGATACATTTGATTTTAGGATTTTTAGAACCTACCAAGGGTGAGATACTTATTGATCAGCAGTCACTCAATGCAAATTCGTTCGATGCATGGCTCTCGCATATAGCCTATGTGCCTCAAGAAGTATTTCTATTTGATACGTCATTTATCGAAAATATCACTTTAAATGACGATGTGAGTACGGTTGATAAAGAAAAGTTGTCTCGTGCGCTGAGTTTAGCTCAGCTCGATTCGCTAGTGAACACTATTCCGGACGGCATGCAAGCAATGCTAGGAGAAAATGGAACCAAGCTTTCTGTGGGTCAAAAGCAGCGAATTGGAATCGCTAGAGCTATTTATAGTGACGCTAAAGTTCTCGTGCTAGATGAGATTACCTCGGCGCTAGATTCGCAAACTGAAAGAGATATTACTGATGCTTTGGAAAAAATTCATCGTGAAAATCTGACCGTGATTATCATTGCACATCGTTGGACAACTTTAAAACACTGTAATAGCATTATTGAATTAAGCCATGGCATTATAAAAGATACGTACAGCTATATTGAATACAAGCAGAGTCAAGAGAAGCTTGCAAGTGCGCACATTTAAGTTTTTTATTACACCTGTTTATCCATATGGCGATGACCATTATTTTCACGAAATGGTTGCTCTAGCTGAAGGTTTGAAAGAACTTGGATATCGAGTTATGGGAAATGTTGATTACTGGAAAACACCAACAAAGGATACTTATCTAATTGAGAAAAATGACTCCGATGACTTCGATGTAGGTATCTATGATTATCGATACGTCCGATCATTTGAGCATCTTTTATTTAGAGATGGGTACCCTAATTTTGATCTGAATAAAAAACATATTTTGGTTGATCGAAATGATTGGATTTCACCAATTTGGTTGAATCGCCATTATCGACTTTTTTCGAGAATATTCTCAGGCAATATATTTCAAACGCTAAAATATCCTGACAATGTGCGTCCATGGGCTATAGGTTTGTCGAGTCGTATGATCCAGTCGATAGATAAGTATTATGGTCAATTGTCAAAACCAATGAGTTTATCTATTGGTCATAATTTTCGGGTGATGAATGGGTCTCGACATATAATTATGCATCACCTAAAACAACTGGAAAAAACATATCCATTGAAAGAGTGTTTCACTATCGGTGAGCCCATAGACAAAAGTGATTTGTTTTATTTTCACCAAACAACAAGGCGACATCATCCTGAGTATTTTAAATCGATTAATGAAAATAGGTTCTTTTTGGCAGTCTGTGGATATTTTGAGTGTCGGCCTATTTTGTATCAACCCTATTCGCTATTAGACAGGATCGTAAGAAAACCAGTATTAGTTTTAAATAGATTATTAACTCGACTTAAATGTGATTCTTCCTATTTATGGTTTGCGTTCCAACACGACAGTTTTCGATTTTATGAAACTCTTTATGCTAAAACATGTCCAATTCAAATCGATTTAAACTATTGGAAATTTCGTATGCCAGTTCAGCCGAGCTCCGGTATCCATTATTTGGGTATCAAGGGACTCGATGTAGAAACACTGATCACTTCAATAGAAGCTATGAGCCAAAGCCAAATCGACGACATTGCAGGGCAAGGTCGAGAGTTTGTTCTTCGACATTACTCGCCTGTGGCACAAGCGAAACGCGTGATTGAGGAATTGTCGATTTAGACTATGGGCCAAAATCGATACTTTGTATTAAAGGGTTGTGCTGGTCTAGGTAATCGTCTTATGACTCTTTCGTGGGCTATTCATTTTTGTAAGCAGACTAATCGCATTTTGTTTGTGGATTGGGCTGATGGACAGTTTTCAATAAAAGGAGACAATGTATTTTATAATTATTTTAAACTCGTGAACGTATCTCATGTTAAGTCTATTGAAGATTGTCTAGATGTCGTCGGCTCGAGTTGTTATCCGAGGATATATCAACGCAATCCCTTGGCTTCAATATATGATATGTATGACGGCCCTGTTGTTACAAATCGTTTTGAAAGAATAAGATATAAATGTGAAATGCTTAAGTTTGGTACTTTTCTCAAAGGATACTGGATTCAAAAAAATATAGACAAAGAACCTAATAGACTAAAAACTACTATTAAAAATCTGTTTCCATACAGATTTCAAAAAAGAATTCCTATCGCATCGGACTATTCCCAAAACATAAGTGACCGAAGCATCTTTGGAGCAGACTTCTTGCCAATGGGATTTGAGAACAACCTAAAAGAACATATCGATTTTACCAATTCTGTCAGAGAAAAACTTGAAACAGAGGTGAAGCAGCTTTTTGGAGGCAACAATGTTCTTGGTGTTCATATTCGATACACGGATCTTATGCCGTCAGTGTTACTAAACAAGCTCCATGAGTATATTGCCCGACAATCCAAAAACTATCAGATCATATTTCTGTCGACGGATTCAAATGAGATTGAAGTACAGTTCAAACAAAGATACAAAACAATAAAAGTGTTTTCAAAATATCTGCCTAAAACGAAAGGCATTGGTTTGCATCAATGGGGTTTGTATCAAGAGCCAATGCAAGCGAATCTCTTGTTTGATGAAAGTTTACGAGATTTATTTGCGCTATCTAGGTGTGACTGTTTGTTATTTCAATCAAACTCTAGCTTTTCACGTATTGCCCGCCTACTATCGGCGTCCAGTCAGACTCAAATAGATTGGATGGCCCTGTGAAGCCTTTGCGCCTTGCCTATGTGTGTTCAAATCCCAGCTACTCACTTAGTTCTAAAGCAGGCTATGCCATTCATATTAAATCGTTGCTAGAAGCCTTTTCAAAACGGGGTGCGAATATCAGTGTTTTTATGCCTCAACATATCCGCAAGGTGAACACAGCCATGGCTGATCAAATTCCAAAGCCACATCGTTTGCGGCAGTACTTTCCAAAAATGATTTGGTCAACGGCCAAAGATATTCGAAGAATTTATCAAGACATTCAGTTTTACTCAAGAGTTACAAAGACCTTAGAGTCTGAGCCTGTAGATATAATCTATGAACGTTTGGACTATTTGGGAAGCCGGCTACCAAAAATGCTTGATATGAATAAATATAAATACGTTGTCGAAATTCATGCTCCATTAGACGAAGAACAAACTCTGTTTAATGGTGACAGCTTATTGGCGAAACAACTTTTATTAAATGTTAAGCGTTCGTTATTCGCTGCACATTCGATCGTAACGGTATCTGATTATATGAAACAATGGCTTTTGAAAAGTGGTGTTAGTGGAGAGAAGATATGTGTTTCGCATAATGCAGTCGACATCAATATGTTTGAGCGTTCAACCCAAGAGAGCCCAAATGTGGTTAATATCGGTTTTGTGGGATCTATGGCGCCTTGGCATCGAGTGGACGTTTTGTTTAAAGCATTTATCGAGATCTATCAAAAACATCCCATTCATTTGACTATTGCTGGACCTATCTCTGCAGATATTCTCAAAATGCAAGATCTAGAAAGATTGGTCAACGATAAAGCTATATCGCTATTAGGATCTATAAAACACGAAGACATTCCTTCAGTGTTATCTCGCCTAAGTATAGGCGTTATGCCGGGAAGCAATATGTATGGTTCTCCGATTAAAATTTTTGAGTATGGTGCAGCGGGGTTAGCAGTTATTGCTGCATCGACGCCTGCTATACGAGAGATTATTACTGATGGTGTAGACGGCATTCTTATTGAATCTGGCAATAGTCATCAACTTAAAAATGCTTTGGAAAAACTTATTTGCGATTCCGAATTACGAAAAGCACTTTCGAGTAATCTTAATGACAAAGTATGTAAAAATTACACTTGGGCTAAAACAGCTCAGACTATATTAGGTCATATACTCAAAAATGAAGAAGTTTAGCGAAATCCCTCAGCGCAAGTTGAGGATTCTCTCATTGCAGGACATTCAAGTGATTCAAGATCAGGGAAGTCTGTACGCCAGTTAATATGTGACTCCACGTTCGAAAATCCAATATCCGACAGCAAGCTAGATAAACTATATTCATCGTAAATCCAGCGATGCAGATTTTTACTCGTCCACGGGTTTGAAATAAAATCAAACAAGCTATTGGATTTGGCAGGTGTCATCCCAAGCCATTTCATAAAAAAATCTGCTGCGTGGTTTCTAAGCTCGGGACTGTTTCTTCGACCCAAATAATCATTTACAAGCAAAAAAAGATTTGGCGTCATGAGTCGAATACGTCCATTTGGAGTCATAATGCGATAACATTCCTTTAAAAAAAATTTTGCATCGTTGGAGTCTAAGTGTTCTATCATATGTGATGAATAGACGTGCGTTACACTCGAATCCCTAAATGGTAATCGTCTTGTGACATTGATTCGCCGAACCCAGGGTTTAAATCGCTTTTTATATCCAAAAAATGAGAGACCTGGGATTTTGTCAATCCAAACACGTGGACTTGAATCACAATTAACCCAAGATTGTGGTGCCCTTAATCCACAGCCGAAGTGAACACGCATTGAAGAATAGCTCATGAGTAAGCTGTTTGTTTCCAAAACTTCATTGACGATGGAATGAGTTTGGTCAGCGGACGAAGCATTGAAAATAGTCGTTCATGGGTTTTGTAAATTGAGTTTATGTATGAAGAGTAGTTTAAATGACTGCAAGGAGGCTCATTTAAAATGATTTCTAACTCTTCTGTGGACAGCCCCAATTTTTTGGTGACAAAGGAGAGATCTTGTTTCAATAGTTCCTTGTCGTAAATAGGTTCTTTTAATTTTTGTATGGCATCGTCTCGTGTCATGTGATTGGAACAAATCAAAGAAGAAAAGTGAGCTTTTCTTTTGTCGATACCAAATTTCTTGGGCAAGATATGCCCTTGATAAAATCGTGTAAAAACAGATTCAAAATGTTTTCCTCCATAGTCTTTCCAGCCAAGCTCGTTGGTTAAAATATGTTTTGCTTCATTTTTGTCGTAGTCAAGGTAGTCCAAAATATTTACAATTTTTATTTTTGATAAGAGTATGGCTAAAAAATGCTCTAAAAACGTGATTCTCGGATACGACTTCAGAGGAATAGTCCCAAATGCTTGGTGAATTGACTTAATATTTAACCAGTCAAGCTTGTTCCACACCCATGGTGACGGAATAACACCTTCAGTTGCGATATTGTATCCACTGATGATGGTTTTAATCCCATGTTTTTTAGCTGTTTTTAACAATAGTGCATAGATGGCATGATCGGTAGGTAACTCGATATCTACAACCCCCGATTTTAGAAAAGAAAGATGTAGGTCTTTAAATTCTTCCCAGCGAACCACGTGCGTATATAAATCAAAATTTAGTTTGCTTACGATATGCTCAATGTTTTTCACGGCGAGCTCAGTGTTCCAACCATTGTCCAAATGTACAACAAGAGGATTTAGACCTAACCGGCTTGCCCAATAAGCTGCATAGGTGCTGTCTACACCGCCGCTGATGCCCAGAATGCAGTCGTATTTTTTACCTTTGCCAGAGTTTTTAATATCTGTGGCAAGCTTTTCAAGCATGTGGATGCCCTTTGGACCGCGATGAATAAATCGCTCTGCTCGCTGAGACCAGAGTTGGCAGTAGTTACAAATTCCCTCGTGATCAAAAGTCATATTTGGGTCATCACTGGTGTCAAAAACGCATTGAGTACAATGTATTGGTTTTTTTAAGTTTAATTTATTCAAGCCATCAAATGATACAGGTCAAAATCAATAGATCGAAGATTTTTTTTGGTTGTATATCAAAAAGTGTATAAGAGTCTTCAATGAGAGGTTTTGTTAAAAAATTGAAACCTACCCCGAAATTTGGATCTTCGTTAGGGGTTGTTATGGCTACTGCAGGAGCTGCAGTGGGCTTGGGTAATATTTGGAGGTTTCCTTTTGTTGTTGGAGAAAACGGTGGGGGTGCGTTTTTAATTCCTTATCTTTTGGCCATTGCGATCATTGGAATTCCTATGATGATTGTGGAAATGGCAGCGGGACGTTCATCTGGTGCGGGCGTGATCGGAACCTTTGTCAAGCTAGCTAAGCGTACTAAATGGGCAGCGGTTTTGGTCATTATTATTTCTCTTTTTCTCCTTAGTTATTATCTTGTGATTACAGGTTGGACTATCGGTTATTTTGTTTCATCTTTATTGGGAAGTCATCCTGTGTTTTCCGATTTCATCCGAGGTTACAATGCGTTGGGATATTTTTTTGTTGCATTGGCTATTACAGGCCTGACCATATTTTTGGGGGTCAATCAAGGAATTGAAGCGACGAGTAAAATTTTAATGCCCATGTTGCTTCTTGTGATTGTAGGTTTGGCGATCTATGTAGTTGCTCTTCCAGGCTGGGGAGATGCGCTGACTTTTTATCTGACTCCCAAACTCGATGTTTTATTCGACATAAAGGTATGGGTTAGAGCTGTAGGTCAAGCTTTCTTCTCAGTGGGGGTTGGTATGGGCGTACTTGTGACGTATGGAGCCTATATGAAAAAAGACATTGATCTGGTGCGAACGGCATCAATCGTTGCGATAGCTGACGGTGCGATTGCTTTTTTGGCAGGTCTTATCATATTCCCCATTGCTTTTTCTTTCGGTAGTGATCCTGCATCGGGGCCGCAACTTGCGTTTGAGACTCTTCCTAAGGCATTTGATAGTTTCCATCCGATCGTCGGATTCGTGATTGCCGTATTTTTTTATCTGGCCTTGAGCGTAGCTGCACTGACTTCAGCCATATCGTTACTTGAAGCAGTAACGATAGGTTTCAAAGAGTTGTTTTCTCTGAGCCGCAATAAGAGCTTAGGATTGGCAGTTGCGGCTATATTCATGCTGGGTCTTCCTTCTGCACTTAGTTATTCTCCAGTGAATTTAAAAATTGGCGAATTTCCATTTTTGGATGCTATGGATTTATTTGTGAGTAACGTGGGTTTGCAAGTGTCAGTGCTTGTGACAGCGATAATTGTAGCCTGGCAAGGTTCGGAGTATATTCAAAAAGAGCTGCCTTCAGTTTTTCCAAGTGCCCGAGCGATCATATGGATTGTTCGATGGATTGTACCGATCGCGATTGCAATGTTGTTAATGGTGATGGCAGTTGAATGGTTCCAGCATCGGATTATTCCTCAGGGTGGGTAGTCGAAGGTTTTTTAAATAATTACTTTTACGTGTTTATGCCTAATATGAGCACGTTATATACCATAAAAACGCTAATGGAAGTCCTATAGTAAATTAAATATAAGTGTGAAACGCCAAAGTAAATTTTGGAAGTTGCCTACTGGCTCCGTCGCTACGCTCCAAGTCGTCATACGTCAATCTTCCAAAATTTAAGCAGTATCAACTAAAACTTAAAATACTATAGCTATTGCTTTCAAAAATTATTGCAGTCGATCACGAATCGATATTTGACTTGACCCGCAAGTGTTTTTTCATAAGCCTCATTAATTTGATTGGGTTGAATCAACTCAATTTCACTTACGATATTGTGTTTGCCACAATGGTTTAACATTTCTTGTGTTTCTTTGATTCCTCCAATAAGAGAACCCATTATTTTTCGACGCTTGAAGATCAAAGGAAAAACATTAAGATCTAGTGGCTTGTCTGATGCGCCCACCATCAAGAGG
>JAGRAY010000051.1 GCA_020434375.1 Bdellovibrionales bacterium
CTTTGCATGCTCCAAAACTGCCTCTAGTGGTAAAGGACTTAACCACCTTAAATCAATGATACTAACATCGTAGCCAAGTTTACTCAGTTCTTTTGCAACTCTCAAACAAAAATAAGCTCCATTGGCATAAGATATCAACAATATATCTTTAGCATTTTCAAAATAAATTCGAGGCTCACCCAGCGGAACGAAAAACTCAGGTTGAGGATACTCGAAAGACCAAAGTCCATCATGATCAGAGTACAGATCTTTGGTCATGTAGAGCGCGATGGGCTCTAAAAAACAACCGACGCTTCCATTGATTTTAGCCATAGCCATCATATATCGCAACATTCCTACTGCATCGTCTCCTCTGGAAGGTGCACCAAGAACAAGACCCGGAATATCTCTTAATGCTCCAATAGAATTATCATTGTGAAAATGTCCGCCGAAACCTTTTTGGTATCCAAAGGACGCGATTCGTACAATCATGGGATTTTGAAATTGACCATTAGAGAAAAACTGAAGAGAAGCTGCTTCGCCTCGAAGCTGATCTTCTGCGTTGTGCACATACGCTAGATATTGGATTTCTGGTATCGGGAGAAATCCAATATGTGCCGCACCTATCGCCAAGCCTAAGATCGTTTGTTCATCAAGAAGTGTATTAAACACTCTACCCGCTCCAAATGTATCTTGAAGTCCCGTCGTTACGTGATAAACGCCACCTTTCTTTCCAACGTCTTCACCAAAAACAAGTGCCTCCTTGTACTTAGTCAACAGGTCTTTTAAACCGTAGTTCAAAAGCATCGCCATATGTCGAGGCTTTATCGCGCCATCCGATTCGAGATCCTGGATTTTGTAATTACCTCGTGATGCTTCTTGATCAGTGCGCTCTTTGTCAAAAGGTGCTAGCGCCTTAGTAATCTGTGTTGCCGACTGCAATCTTGGTTTATGTATGACGTCATTGCATACCTCTTCAATCTCAAGCTTTTTTTTTTGATAAAAAGAAAGAATCTTGTCTTTCGAAAGCCAACCTTGACTCAAAATTCGAGCTGCCGATACATGGAGTGGATCTTTGATATCCATTTGTTCCAATTCGCTCTTCGACATATATTCAGACTCCACGTCGCTACCGGCGTGCCCCAATAGGCGCACCATATCGAGATGGAGAAACACAGGCTGTCTTTTTTTTCTACAGGTATCTATCGCTTGCTTTGACACTGCCACCGTTTCAAAAAGATCCAAACCATTCGCGTTAAAATAGAACAATCCTGGGCGATTTTGAATTGAGTTCATGACCCAATTTTTTGGAGATTTTACAGAAATTCCAAGGCCATTGTCTTCGCATACAAATAAAATAGGAACGGGTATTTTCTGATAAGCCGCCCAGCAAGCTGCATTGATGGCACCTTGAGCCGTTGAATGATTAACGGACGCATCTCCAAAAGAGCACATCACGATGGTATTTTTTTCTAAACTAAGCTCTAATTTTAACCGCTTAGAACGCTCAAGCGCCATCGCTAGACCAACAGCTTTTGGAAGATGAGATGCGATCGTACTGGTTTGAGGAGGAACCCACAGACGTTTACTTCCAAAAACTTTATGACGACCGCCAGAAACTGGGTCTTTAGAAGAAGCACAAAAAGCCATGACCATAGCTTCTAAAATTCTAGCACTTGGATCTTTTTTAAGATGCTCCACCATAAATGCTCCACTGCGATAGTGAAGAAAACATGGATCTTGCTCGCCAATTAATAACCCTAGTGCTGCGTTTCCCTCGTGGCCCGAACTTCCAATGGTATAATAGGCTTGATTTTTATCTTTTAAAGACCGAGCTGCAAAATCAAGGAGTCTCGAAGTCATTTGAGACTCAAACAGTCCCAAAATTTCGCTTCTGGTAATGGGTATTTCTAAAGAGTCAAAGCCTGTTGCTTCGTTCCACCCTTGGACAAAATCAACAAAATTCTTGTCAACAATATGGACTCGGCTGACAGCCACAGAAAATTAAATCTTAGCGAGCCAGACTTAAAAGCTGAGATGTCATATCAGTTTTTTCCCATGGAAAACCATCTTTGCTTCGACCAAAATGGCCATAGGCAGCAGTTTTTCTATAAATGGGTCTTAACAGATCGAGTTTATCAATAATAGCTTTGGGCTTTAGTGAGAATACTTCTCTTACAACCTCTTCGAGTTTGTCGTCTGACACTTTTCCGGTACCAAATGTATCTACCATCAATGAGACAGGATCTGCAACACCAATAGCATAAGCAACTTGGACTTCGCAGCGCTCGGCCAGTCCGGCTGCCACAATATTTTTGGCGACGTATCTCATCATATAACATGCGCTTCGATCGACCTTTGAAGGATCTTTGCCCGAAAAAGCACCGCCGCCGTGCCGACCCCAACCTCCATACGTGTCGACAATAATTTTTCGACCCGTCAAACCGCAATCACCCTTAGGGCCTCCGACCACAAAGCGACCCGTTGGGTTAACAAAATATTTAGTCTTGTCGTCAACAAGATGAGCTGGAATCGATGGCTCAATGACCAATTTTTTTACTTTCTCAACTATTTCTTCATGTTTGACATCGGCCGTATGTTGAGAAGAAATAAGAACCGTATCAATACGCACAGGCTTACCATTTTCGTATTCGATACTGACTTGACTTTTACCATCTGGCCTTAAAAAGTTAGCTTGGCCCGACTTTCTAACATCGGTGAGTTTTCGGGTTAAGAGATGGGCATAATAAATGGCTGACGGCATGAATTCTTCATTTTCGTTGCACGCGTAACCAAACATCAAGCCTTGATCGCCTGCACCTTGTTCTTTAAAAAGTCCTTCTCCTTCAGTTACACCCTGACTAATATCCGGAGACTGCTTGCCAATTGAAACATGAACAGCACAAGTATCTGCATCAAACCCCATACTGGTGTCGGTGTAACCGATATCTCTAACCACGTCGCGAGCTAAATCGGCAAACTCAAGTTTCGCCTTGCTCGTAACTTCACCAGCCAAATGAAGAAAACCAGTAGCTGCCATAGTTTCCACGGCTGCTCGACTATTGGCATCTGAAGCTAATAGACCATCTAAAATAGCATCTGAGACCTGATCACATAACTTATCTGGGTGACCTTCTGTCACAGACTCTGAGGTGAAAAGAAATTTTTTTGTGCTCATTATTTATGTTCTCCAATCCTGTTCGTTTACCAGATAAACGCTCCGATCTAACATTGGTTAAACGAAGTGGTCAAGAGAATTCAAGCCGTCATAAGACTCGACTATGCTTCAGATGCCACGTCTTTAGGACCTGTTCTGCCTCGACAACGTCGTCAATACTTAGAAATTTGTCTAGGCAATGTTTTGACTCTTGTACCGTAAACTCAGAAATAGCCCTCTTGATGATTGGCACTGATCCCAAACTCATCGACAAAAAATCAATTTCAGCTCCTAAGAGCAGGGGAGTCATCATTGGATCATTCGCCATTTCACCACAAACCCCGACTTCAATACCGTTTCGATGAGCTTCTTGAGCCACAAAAATGATAAATCGTAAAATCGCTGGATGCATTGAATGGTTAAAGTTTGATAAAGATGCGTTGGATCGATCAACAGCCAAAGCATATTGAATGAGATCGTTTGTTCCTATAGAAAAAAAGCTAACTTCTTTAGCAAGCTGATTTGAAATCATGGCAGCTGAAGGTAATTCGATCATTGCCCCAAGTCTTATCGAATCATTGAAATCAAGATGCAGGTTTTTTAGGTTTTGCTTTTCTGAGTCAATCACTCTCGATACAAAGCAAATCTCTTCTACACTCATAACCATAGGAATCAGGACTGAAACATTTGCATTGTAGCTTGCTCTGAGAATAGCCCGAATTTGGGTTCTGATGACCGATTCGAATTTGATGAGAAGTCGAATGCCTCTTAACCCCAATACAGGGTTCTCTTCTTTATGATGGTCGTTCAAACGCTTTAAGTCCACATCAAACAATCTAATCACCACATCGTCTGGACTCACGCTTGAAATTATTTTTTGATACCGACTCAGTTGGCTTTCTTCCGATGGAGGAAATGGCAGATCTAGAAACAACGTCTCGGTTCGCACTAATCCTATGCCTTCGGCTCCATTTTTTTTAATCGAGGTAATTTCGTTTAAGAAGTCGAGATTTCCCAACAGCTTAACTCTTTGCCCATCTTTAGTTTTGGCAAGATGAAACCGATTTTTGAGAAGTTCATCTTCTTTTTTGGAAAATTCACATTTTTTCTTTTCGTAATAACTCCAGGTATCACCCTCAGGGTTCACAATGAATAATCCATCTTTTGCATCCAAAATAACTTTTGTGCCTTGGGAATATCGCTTTGGAAACTCGATTCCGAGTAAACAGGGAATACCAAGCGAACGCGCCATAATGCACAAATGAGAAGTCTTGCCTCCTCGCTCCAAAACAATTCCATTTACTTGTGAATCGGTAAATTGAATTAACTCTAGAGGTGACATGTCTCTTGCAAGCACGATCGCATCTTCGTCCAGTGCTGTATATCTTTTGCTAGACTCGCCTTCAATGAATTGGACAAGTCGATCTTGAATAAAGCGAATGTCGCTAAATCGCTCTCTATAATAGGGATCGCGATTTCTATCGAAAATATCGTAAAAATATTGAAACGCTCGACGAATAGCACCGAGTGCATCGATTCGTTCAACCGAAACAATTGTTTTTACTTTATCAATTAATTGTGGATCCTTTAAAAGTAATCTCTGCGCCTCAACCAGGTAGGCATGATTTTCGCCAAGTTGCCTCACAATGTGCAAGCGCATTTCGTCAAGTTGATTTTTGACATGTTCAACAGCGCCTAAGAACGATTCAATTTCGTGATCGACCTGCTCAAAGCTAATCTTTGTCTCGGCGCGAAATTTATTTTTTTGATCTATATAGTAGAGATATCCAAGCGATATTCCAAATGAGGCAATGGTAGCGGGAAAGACCTTCTCTCCTTCATCTCTCAATGACTTTCCTCAAATCCATTTCGAATCAGCTTAACCATTTCTTTCATCGCTTCGACTTGATCTGAACCTCTGGTCTCGATTTCCATGGATGTGCCTTTGCTTGCCCCCAGAGCTAGTAAACCCATAATGCTCTTCGCATTAACTCTCATCCCATTGGCAGAAAATTCTATACTCGAAGAAAAAGTCGATGCTTTCTTAACGGTCATAACAGCCGATCGGGTATGAAGTCCCGCGTCATTAGTAATCTTAACTTTGTATCGGCTGGTATCCATTGTTCGTTTAAACTAACCCCTTGAGCCATATCGTAAACAACGCCTGGTTTCAATAGCGAACTTTTGCCTACAAACTTTATGAAGATGCAACGCGTAATATTGAGTGTCGTCCTAGATACATTCTAGAGCACTATTATTTATTCCATTTCAATGTCACGGTGGTGAGTTACAATGTTAAAACGATCTTTTGGAAGCCGCTGGAAAATCTCGTTTACAATTGCCACAGAACGATGTTTGCCTCCGGTGCACCCAATACAGAGATTAAGATAACTGCGAGTCTCATTTTCAAAGTTTGGCAACACACACCTTAGAAGTTTTTCAACATGATCCAAAAAAATAGAAACACCTTTCTGCCCGAGAACAAAAGTACTCACTTTCCTATGGTTACCCGTTTTCGATTTCAAATGTTTTTCAAAGAACGGATTTTTAATAAATCGAACGTCAAAAACCATGTCAGCATTCAATGGAATGCCGTACTTAAAGCCAAAAGAGGTAAGAAGAACAACCATTCTTCGTTTCGCTAAATCCGTATCATACACGTGCATGATATGCCGCCTTAAGTCTCCAGCTGTCATTTCAGAAGTATTAATAACTGAATCAGATAAATTACGAATGTCAGAAAGAATTTGCTTTTCTTTTTTGATGCCCGATAAAAGTGAACCTTTTACAGCCAAAGGATGCCTTCTCCTAGTTTCACTGTAACGCCTCGCTAACACAGCATCAGATGACTCCAAAAAAAGGACTGTGACACTATTTTTATTATTTCGATACTTATCAAGAAGTTTAGGAAGCAAACTCAAGTGAGATTTATCTCTAGCGTCAATGACCAGCGCCAGCTTTGTTGCCCTCCTCTTGGATCGAGCAATAATTTCAATGCAGTCATCTAAAAGTAAGACGGGCAAATTATCGACACAATAGTATCCAAGATCCTCAAATGCTTTTATTGCGGCCGACTTTCCTGCCCCTGAATGGCCTGATATAATGACTAGCTGCATAATTCTTCTGAGTGTTTTTTATCAAAGTCTACAGCAGAGTCATATCCTGCCCACTTCAAAATTTGATTTCTCGCTGCAACTTCCACAATAGTTGTCACGTTTCGACCTTTCCAACAAGGAACTCGAACCATGGGAAGAACTTTCTCCAAGATGTTGTACTCCATAAATTCTAGACCCAAACGATCGATCAATGAAGTGTCATCTAAGGCCACAAGTTCAAGAACCATATCGATTTTTTTTACATCTCTGACCGAAGCAGCACCGTATAGATGAAATACGTTTAGAAGACCAAGTCCCCTCACTTCGATAAAATACCTTGTCGTTTTTGGTGAAGATCCAAATAGATGGCCAGAGCTGTCTTTTTTCACAAGAACCAAATCATCAGATACGAGTCGATGGCCTCTTGAAATTAGATCCAGGGCACATTCGCTTTTACCAACACCGCTTTGGCCTATAATGAGTGATCCAACACCATAGATATCTAAAAGAACCCCATGAACAGAAGCGTCGTGTTCTACACTAGTATTGATCATCTTTTTTAATGATGACCTCATAAATCTCGTGTCTGGTCTTTGACATCATAAGCTGTTCTCTAAAAGAAGTGTCATGAAGAAATTTAGATATTCTGGCAAGCGCTTTTAAATGTGTCTCATTGGCTTGAGTGGGTCCTACAATCAAAAAAATAAGATGTACCGGTTTATCGTCGATAGAATCGAATGCGACGCCCTCAGAACTCTTAGCGAAAGCTACAATATGCTCTGAAAATTGTTCCAACTTCGCATGAGGAATTGCGATACCACTACCAATTCCTGTAGAGCTAAGCGACTCTCGATCCATGACAATTCCCAAAAGCTTCTCTGAATCAATTTGAGGAAACTCCTTAGAAATTTCGTGCGTCATTTGCCTCAGTGCATCCTCTTTTTCCTTCGCTTTGAGTTCGGGAATAATAAGATTTTCCTTAATGTAATCAGACAGCTTCATAAGGAAAAAGACGGTACCTCAAGTAAAACAAAAATTAAAGACTTAAAGCATCGTTTCGGGACGATTTTGAAGACCTAAATTTTAGGGTGCGTTTTCAGTTTCGCCTTTTTGGCATGATGTTTTTTAATGTTTTTTTCAAGTTTGGTGACTACATCGTCAATAGACGCATACATGTCGTTGGTGGAAGATTTCGCAGTAACTTGAAAGGCTTTCGCCGAAAATACAACTTCAGCGTTATGCAGATATTTCTCAGTTGATAAAACCACATGTGCCTCGGTAGCTTTATCTTTGTATTTTTCTAATTTAGCCATGCGTTGGTTAATGTGATCTTTTATCGCATCACTACTTTTCATTTGACGAAACGTAATATTAATATTCATCGTATCCTCCCATCTAGAAAGGCTGTTTACGCCTTGATGACGAAAGTATGCCTAACATCTCTCGATATTTGGCAATCGTTCGTCTTGCAATATCTATATTTTGTTTCCTTAAAAGTTCAACTAATTCTTGATCACTATAGGGTCTGCGTGAGTCTTCGCTTAAAATGATATCTCGAATTTTTTCTTTGACAGCCTCGGATGCAACTCCTGCGCCTTCGACACTTCGAATACCCGAATTAAAGAAAAATTTAAGTTCAAAAATACCTTGTGGCGTATGAACATATTTATTGGTTGTTACGCGACTAACGGTTGATTCGTGCATACCGATATCATCAGCCACGTTTCTAAGGACCATTGGCTTGAGTGCACTGATTCCTTCTTCTAAAAAAGGGCGTTGCATTTTTACGATTGATTCAGTCACTTTATAAATTGTCCGCTGCCTTTGATGAATCGACCGAATCAACCAAAGAGCGGAACGCAGTTTGTCGTTAATATAATCTTTGGTAAACCCCTTAGAAGACTGATCTTTCAAAAGATTTTGATAGAGCTGTGAAATGCGTAGTTTTGGCAATCCATCTTCGTTAAGAACAATAAGAAAATCATCCTTGCCTTTGTAAACATATATATCAGGCGTAATGTATTGAGAAGATTCGTCATAAAACTGTCGTCCTGGCTTAGGTTCGAGTGTTCCTATGACTTTAACAGCCTCCTGTATTTCTTCTCTTGAATATCCTGTGGCCTTAGAAATAGCCGTATGATTCTTATTTTCAAGATCTTTAAGGTGATCCCGAATCAATTTTTTAACGAGAATATTGTTTGGTATCTGTCGACTTTGAATCAAGAGGCACTCTTGAAGATCTCGACAACCCACACCGACTGGATCGAATTCTTGAATCTGAAGAAGGATATCTTCCGCACTCTCATAGCTGACCTTGTGTTTATCTGCAATTTCTTGAAGAGACAGTTTTAAATAACCGTCTTCATTTAAATTTCCGATAATGGTAGCACCAATAGTCAGTTCTTGATCGTCCATACGAGTTAACTTTAGCTGAGTGGTTAAATGCTCGGCCAAGGTAGATGCCCTGGTTAATGTGGCTTCATAACTCGGTAAATCTGGATTTTGGTATCGCGTTCCCCGTTCTTCTCCCTGTCTGTTCGACTGGTGGCTGATATAATTATCCCAATTGATGCCTTCAATTTCCTCGGTTCCCTTGGTATCAACCTCTTTAACGCGTTCTTCTTCTAGCTTTTTCTTTTTATCAGCGTCGATATCGCGCTGATCGACTTCCTCCAAAGATTCCTCGAGAACCGGATTCTCGAGCATCTCTGTCATACAGTGTTGAGCTAATTCAAGACGATTCAATTGAAGCAACTTGATCGCTTGCTGCAATTGTGGCGTCATAACCAGCTGTTGACTTAGCTTAAGACTCTGTTTTAATTCTAATGCCAATTTAATCCCACCTTCCGTATCACAACCTTTTGTAAGAGTATCATTCGATCTAAAGCGTTGTAAATCACTGATTTAAAATAAAAAATAAAACTCAATTATTTCAATTAGATAGCGATTAAAAATAGATGCCGAAAGTTGGCATCTACGCCTCTATTAACAGCATCAATATGCAGAAATTATGCCAGAGCTGATCGAATGGACCGAATCGTATTGCTTAAATTGCGTGTGGAGTCCTGCACGGCGCTTGGTTCGTAGCCACAATGAACCATACAGTCCTGGCATTTTGGATTACCACTGGCGCGACCGTAGTTTTCCCAGACGGTTTCTTCCATGAGCTGGCC
Organism: Bdellovibrionales bacterium; assembly: GCA_020434375.1. Lineage (GTDB taxonomy): Bacteria > Bdellovibrionota_G > JALEGL01 > JALEGL01 > JAGRAY01 > JAGRAY01. Next base: position 9,405 of record JAGRAY010000051.1, read on the forward strand.
GAAAGTCGGAACATAGCCATCACCTAACAGATAACATGGCTTTTGCCATCCCAAAACCGAATAGTTTGGATTTCCCCAGGGAGTGCATTCATAATCTGTTTTGCCCTGTAAAAAATCTAAAAAGAACGGCGAGTGGTTAAACGGCCATTTTCGATTTCGCTTCTTACCAATCGCCATGATTTCTTTAAAAAGATTATGAGTTTTTTCCCGTTTTAAAAAATGAGCTTGGTCCGGTGCTTTTTCGTAAGAATATCCAGGCGAAACCATCATTCCATCCACACCTAGATCAGTTAGAAAATCAAAAAGATCTGCGAGCTCTTCGGGGTTTTCGCCGTCAAAAACAGTGGTATTGGTTGTCACCCGAAAACCTTTTTTCTTGGCAAGCTTGATTCCAGAAACTGCTTTTTTGAACACGCCCTCTTTGCACACCAATTCATCATGTCTTTTTTCAAGACCGTCCATATGAACACTGAACGTCAAATAGGTTGAGGGAGTAAATCGATGGAGATTACGCTCAAGCAAAATCGCATTGGTACAAAGGTACACAAACTTTTTTCTAAAGACGAGCCCATTGGCAATCTGGTCAATTTCGGGGTGAATTAAAGGTTCCCCGCCTGCGATCGAAACAATAGGAGCACCGCACTCTTCTGCGGCTCGAAAACAATCTTCTGGATCCAAGTTTTTCTTTAAAATAGCTTCGGGATGTTGGATCTTACCGCAGCCGGCACAAGCCAAATTACATCGAAACAACGGTTCAAGCATCATCACGAGTGGAAACCGTCGATTACCTTTAAATTTTTGTTTAAAAATATAGGCCCCAACTTTGGCCATTTGTTTCATAGGTACGCCCATAAGATCTCAAGTACCACGTCCCGTTAGACATCTCAATAAATATGATGAGTGTTGTGTCTTAGTCGTGTCTTGAGATACCCGTTAATTTGAATTGAACAAGGTCAAAATTCCATCCCTCACACTCAATTTTTGTAAAACTGTGATTATTTAAAGAATAAAACCAGCTTGAGACCATCCCTGAATATTCAAACACCAGTTGTACAGTCTTTTCGATCACCTCGATAGACAGCAACTTCAAGCCCTTGGTCACTTCATCATCACGTTCCTTTAATTCTTCTGTGAATGATTTTTCAGCAAATGAAGTGTAGAAGCGATTAGCGTCTCGATCAAATGTCTCGAAAATCAAGCTTGGCTTTTCTGGCTTACCTTGAAGACCAATACGCATAACTCCACCACTTGGTGTTTTAATTTGGATATACTTTTTATAATTTAACAGGCCGACCCGTTGAAAAAAATAGCTTAACTCGAATTTCGTGATTTTCGACACGACCACTTCGCAGATGGCTTTCTCAAAACCACTTTCATTTCCACAGTCTTTTTTTTTTACTTCAATGTCGCTATCAAAACGTCGCTCAATAAGTGATTGAGCGGCATCGGTAACCCAACTAAATTCGACCTGATTCGCCATGACTTTTTGCCCAATACAAAATGCCAAAGCATACATAGCGAATATAATTCGATAGTTCATTTTTCCCTTCCTTGCGGCGACACTATCTTAAAGCAAATGAAAAATGCAAGGCTAGTTTTCTTTTGCCACTGGATTTACATGAGCCAAGAACTAAGTTCCCGACTTCACCCAACTTTTTCTTTTTTGTACTTGAGCGCCGCCGCTACGAAGCTCGAGAAAAGTGGA
>JAGRAY010000052.1 GCA_020434375.1 Bdellovibrionales bacterium
TAGACAAAAATTAAAAGCGACCAACGTAAACTGTATAAATCAAAACTCCCTCGTTTTAAAAGTGTAGAGGGTACTTTTTTCTCAAATAGAAATATCGAATACGAAGGTACACTCTTTCTCTGCTCTACAAACTTATCGTAGGATTTTTGGATGTTCCTTGACTCATTTTTCGCCCATTCAGAAACCCGGCTGTGGATAGTCGCTGGTTTTAACGTTGGGTTTGCTTTAATTTGAAACGAAGGAGTTAAGCAGAGGGCGTCAAAAAAACTTGATGAAAGTTCGGGCTTACTTTTAACAAATCCATTTTTTGAAACGATAATATCTTCGGGTTCATTTTCAAACTTACTAAAGCCATTCCATTGTGCATTTTGAAAATCGCGCTCCGGAACAATGATCTTTGCTTCTTGATGGTTAATATGATCTTGACTCTTATCATACCTTACAACACGGCCGACTAATTGAACAAACAGTAAAGGGTTTTTAATCGTCTCTTTTATACCCAAAATTGCTAAAGATGGTTCGTCGTAACCCTCTACGAGCATATCTTGGTGGCAAATTACGTCGTAAGCTGGGTTAATTTGCGTTTTTCTATTTGAGTGAGCCTTACTTGAGCTAGAAAACCCTGTGTGTAATGCAAAAACGTTACATTCTATTTTGAGTTCTTTCGCCTTTTTAATAAGGTTATTTTGCGTTTTTTTTTGTATCCAGAAACGAGTTACATCTTATCATTGCCCTTGGTTTATTTTTTGAAAGGTCATAGGTAGCTCGAAGCTCCCTTAATTGAAGTAATATATCTTCTTCGAGTGATTCACTTTTTTGTACAATCTTCACTCTTTTCAAAATCTTATCTTCGGACTTTAATGCATCGGCAAAAGTGTACTTGAAATCCGGGTGTAATATCTTCTCACTTCTAAAAGGTGTTGCTGTTATCAAAACATTAGGAGCAGCAACGCTATTTACTATTTTTTCCCAAACCGTTGCCCCCTTCCTATGACCCTCGTCGAAAATAACAAGATCGTAACCCGCATTTCTTTTTGCCTGAGATAATTCCAGTAGTGATTGCACCGTGGATAGCACAACTGTTCTTTTTTGTTTGACCAGTGAGCCTGGAAAGCCCGCCTTGGAAACATCAATTAGCTCGTAAGGATTAGGTTGAAGGTTTAGCTTCGCCCAGAAAGAAGTATTTTCTTTGCAATTTAAATTGTCACGAAGTTGATCTCTAATACCAACTGAATGTGTAAGTACTAAGACATTGTTAAAGTGGTTTAGCGTCGTTGCTAACAAACAAATTAAACCACTTTTTCCTGTACCTGTGGCCATTTGCACAACAAACTCTCTCTGACCGTTTGCACCTAAGCTTCTATATTTTTCTAAATTTGCTTTAATATTAAAATAGGCATCAATCTGACATTGACGAAAACTATGCTTTGGCTTTTTGAGTCTACTTGAGTCTTCAAGCAGAGTAATTAATTTAGATATCTCCATTGGCAACGCTATCTCTGTCGAGTTGAAATTTTTCATATCGTTGGCATGATCAGCAATGACTCCAGGAAAACTTGTACGTTAAAATTGTACAGATCGAATGGTTTAAATACAACTTCAATAAGATCGTTTACGCCAAACTTCCTCTTAAGTTCTTATTACATGCTTAGTTTTTACTCGGACTTAATAATGGCGTGTCCTTGTATCGAAGCAAGCATAGGAATTTTTAGAATAGTTTAGCCGTTTAGAAACTTCGGGATTCCTATGCGGAGACTTTATTTGAGGCGCGTTTTGACAGACGAGATGTACCAGCAACTTTAAACAACAATGCTTTCCAAAAAGTGCAAAGACTCTAAGATTAGCCCCGATGTCATGGAAGTTACGCACGGCGGGCACCTAGGAGTATTATATAAACTAACAAATTGACGTTATTTAATTAGCTTTAGATACTTTTGCTTCGACCAACTCCTTAATAAGGTCACATTGTTTCTGGACTGGCACTTCACCATAGCTTGTAAAAGTAGTTAAAGGGGATTTATGTCCCAAATTCTGGCTCCATGCCTTAAACTGCTCCGGAGTCTTACAAAGTCGCTCTCCTTGTCTGACCTGCATGTCGCGAAAGCCATGCGGATTAAAATATTTTATGCCTGCGGACTCAAATGCATCTTTAAAAACGGTTCTAGCCGTTGTTGCGCTTAATATACGTGTTTTGGACAGTCGGTCGTACTTGAAAACAACTCGACCTTTATCAAACTCCGACTTGGCGGATGGGAATAGTGGATCATTAAGACTGAAGCCTTTCTCAATTTTTAAGTACCTGATCCACCCCAGAACGACTTCCAATATATTCGCGTCTACCGGAAACAGCTGCGTCACGATCTGTTTGCTTGCTTTTGTTTTAACATGCCGGGGGTCTTGGACGACTCTTAATTGATACTCGTCAAAATCTCCCAATCTTAGGCTGATTAAAGCACTTACCCTCAATGCAGCTGCCGATTGAAACGCAATCAGTGCTTGGTTTCGACGTTGGAGCTCTGTATCAATAGGCATTTTAGCTATAACTGCCTGAACCTGCTCTAAGGTAGGAATGTCTTTTAGACGACGAACTCTTGCAATGTTTTCCTCTTTTAAATTTAGGTTGAATCCTCGGACATCATTCGGATTGATATTCTTTCTCCATCCAGGTTCTTGGGAAAGCCATTGAAAAAAACATTTCAGGTGGTCCAGCATTCGATAGATAGTGGCGAACGAGATTGGCTGTTCCATTCTACTAACTAGACCTCTGCAGTGTTCTCTAAACCCAATTGCCTGCTTTTCAGAAAACGAGGAAAAGTCAGCAAACTTCGTAAATGCTTCAAAACTACGAATACTCCTAAGCTTCATTTCATTCGTTTTATGAGATGTCCGCTCATCCAGTTCAAGGTATCTCTCAAAGATTTTCTTAACTATTTCGTTTTTTGCATTGAATTGCGGCAACATAACAATATCCCTTAAAACAGTTTTAACTGTGTGCCTTTAGAAATTGATCCTAAATCTTCATTTTTTCTATTTTTAGCGTTGTCACTTTTTCTTACATCTTCGATGGAGTCACTGCGCCGTAATCGTAGGCGGCTCTCACGCTGTTTCGCTCTCCGTGAGCTAGTTGGCGTTCGATGGCGTCGGGGTTCCAACCTTGCTCGTTGAGAAGGGTTGAGGCCATGGATCGGAAACCATGTCCGGTCATTTCTTCGCGTGTGTAGCCCATGCGCCTTATAGGGCACTTAGAACGGCATTGTTCGACATTGGTTTTCGGTTCGTCCTGATACATGGAAAAACGTATTGATAATGACCGGTGAGAGAATGAATTTCTTTTAGAACGGCCTGAGCTTGTTTTGATAAAGGGACAATGTGCAACACTCTGGCTTTCATTTTTTCCGCCGGGATTCGCCATTCAGCTTTTTCTAGGTTTATTTCCGCCCACTCGGCTTGTCTCAACTCACCCGGCCTTACAAAGGTGAGCGGGGCCAGCTTTAATGCGCTCTTCGTGACAAAGTAGCCTTCGTAAGAATCAATTAATCTAAGTAAGTCACCAATTTTTTGTGGATCGGTTATGGAGGCTAGATGAGTTACTTTGACCGGAGTTAATGCGTCCCTTAAATCTTGAGTTACATCTCTTTCGGCTCGACCTGTCGCTACGGCATACCGAAAAATCTGCCCACAACATCCCTTTACTCGATGGGCTGTTTCAATCGCTCCTCTGGATTCAATTTTTCTTAAATGTTTAAGTAGCTCAGGTGGCGTGATTGTTTCAATGGAGCTTTTTCCTATCCACGGAAAAATATCTCGCTCCAAGCGTCGCCAAATTTGTTCTGCATGTTTTTTGGTCCATACGTTTTGGTTCTTTTCAAACCATTCCGTTGCAACGGTTTCAAAGCTAGGTAGTCCGATAGTTTTTGCGCGTTTCAACTGCCTTTGTTCGCTTGGATCAATGCCCTTGGCAACGAGCTGTCTCATGACAAAACAATTATTGCGAGCGTCTTTCAAACTAACTTCAGGATACAGTCCTAAAGAAAACATCTTCTCTTTACCTCCAAAGCTATAGCGGTAACGCCAGCGTTTGTTTCCTTGGGGAGTTACTTCTAGTGCTAATCCCCTACCATCGGATAGGCGATATAGGCTTGACTTTGGTTTAGCAGAGCCAATCTGGACACTAGTTAGCGACACGCTCTGGGTAACATTCTGTTAAAAATTGATAAAGTCACAAGTTACCCAGGTTGTTACTCGACTTTTAAGCTGGATTCAAGTGGATTTTATTGGACTGCGTTACACGGATAAAAAGCCCAACCTGCTGTTTTTGTTTAGTAAGTTGGACTTTAATGGATGGTATCGGTGGATCTTATGGTGGAGGCGGGGGGAGTTGAACCCCCGTCCGAAAGTCGATTCCTAAAGGGCACTACACGTTTAGCCCATATTTTTAGTTTAATCTCCAAGGCTCCTTTGGGCAGGATCCTCTTTGACGAGCCTGAAGTATAGTCTCGCGGGAGTTTTACTCAGACACTTAAACCCGCCATCCTGCTTTTTAACGTCTTTACAGTAAGCAGGAGTCCCTGATCAGACGGGAGCTTATAATTAAGCTGCCATTGCGTATTCGTTGCCGAATAACATTTTTCTACTTTTTTACGAGGCCAGTAGAACCCTCGACGTGCGACCAAAAGTTCACGAATCCCGTCGAAACCCGTCGCCCCCAATTCGGCCATGGTTGCATAGTAACCACAATCGCAAAATGCACAAGAACCATACCATAGGCCCTTGGTAAAAATGATAAAATAATTTGATTCACAGTTTCGTTTCTGTATTCTCATCGACATAGGTCTTTTAATTTTAAACTTTTTTAAAAAAGGAACGTTATGGCTAAGAAAAAGAAAAAGAGAGCTGCCAAAAAAAAGGTAACTAAATCTAAGAAAAAAGCGAAAAAAACGACGAAAAAAAAGGCGACTAAAAAGAAAAAGGCCATCAAAAGAACCAAGAAAAAATCTACCTCAAAGAAAAAAGTAACCAGAGCTAAGAAGAAGCCTACTAAAACAAAGAAAAAGGCTTCCAAAAAGAAAGCTTCAAAGAAAAAGGCAATCAAGGCTAAAAAGAAAGCTGCGCCAAAGAAAAAGCCAGCTAAGGCTCAAAAGAAAGCAGCGCCAAAGAAAAAACCGGCGCCACGGAAAAAAGTCGTCAAAGAGACAAGCGCAAGCTCTTCCATTGATGTCGTGAGTAGCACTTCACCTTACGGGCGAACCATTACAAAGCCAACGCCATTTAAGTCAAGTGACTCCAGTGGTTTTGAAGACTTTGACACGTCACAAAAGGAAATGTTTGAAGAATATGATGCTTCGTCTGACGATGACATGATGGATATGGATGAAGACATTAATGATTCTGCGGTTGACGACACCGATACCGACGATGACGATGACGCGTTTTCAATGAAATCTAGCTCTAACTTTCGTTTCTCTCTCAGTGGTCCGGCACGTGGCCGCGGCGAAGAGTAAACGCTGGATTATCGGTTTAACAGGTAAAAACGCTTCTGGGAAAGGTGTTGCAGCCCAGGCTTTAGTGAACAAGGGGTACCATTATCACTCCTTGTCTGACATGCTTCGTTTAGAGGCTCAAAAGAGTGGAATTAGCCATTCACGAGAAGACCTAATAAGCCTCGGACAAGAGCTCAGAAAACAAAAAGGCCCGGGTGTGCTAGCCTCAAAACTCTTGGACTTTATGCCGATGGAAGGCATGTTTGTCATTGATTCAATACGTCACCCTGAAGAAATACGCCTGCTTAAATCGACAGATACGTTTTTGTTAATAGGCATTGATGCTCCTCCTAAAATTAGATTTGAGAGGGCCATGAAGCGTGGACGAAATGAAAGTGTCAAAACCTTAGAAGAGTTTCAGCTTATGGAAAATCGTGAAAATTCGAGTGATGTTTCGGGTCAACAACTTGATAAATGTCTAAGCCTTGCTGATATCATTTTACAAAACGCGGGCTCTATGGAAGAACTTGCCAAAAAAGTAGCCTCAACCATTGAAGATCGATCATTTCCGGTCTCAGAGCCTAGTCAAAAAAGTCAGATACCGAGTCAAACGTAATATCCAAATCGATTTGAAATTCTTCGCCAAAGGCCAAACCACGTGCTTCAATTGATGTGACCTGGTTGATTTGAGGCTCAAAGCCACTGACGCTGTCGGTTTTTGCACATGAGATGAACAGTAAAAAACCCACGCAAACACAGCTAAGAAATGCCATAGGCTTGCGACGTCGACCTACCCCAACAATTAATCCGACCAAGCATAAAATCAATGGCCAGCTGTAGCCTGATGTCGATACCACTTCATAAACTAGAAAGTAACTGACCACCCCATCGGACGAAGAAATATATTCACTTAAGCCAGAAAACACCACCTTGCGTTCTGTTGTATCAACCTGGCTTGACTGAGCGATCAATTCATCGCTCTCTGAAATAGTGCCATTTTGATCGGTATCTCGATACAACTTAGCACCGGTGACATTATCCATTGAATCTGTACCAATATCATTGAACACGATTGTAGATACGTCGAAATCGTCTCCTTTAGCTTCAATCACTTGGCGCGCAATATAGACATCATTGCCCGTTAAGTTTTTAATATTTACTTCTGACTTGCTAATTTTTAGTTTTGGTTTTGGCCCCTGTATGGTTGCCGTTAATTCAAAGGTTTGTGGATTCACTGCACTAAATGCAAAATAATCATTTGCCACAATGTGATAGGTACAAGCCTTTAAAGGAGGATTTGAGCCTTTGGTAATGACAATAGATTCATTACCTGTGGCAGGTGTTGACGATACGTATTCTGCTTGTTGGCTTCCTCCCGATAAGTCTAAATACGGTGGAGAGGTGATATCAGATGTAAGTGAAAATTCATTTGCGCATCTTGCAAGCAAGCTTAAGTCGTAACTAGAGGTCATGTCAATTCTTAACGAACTTGCCCCAGCAGGAACTGTGATAAAGTATTCGAGTTCTTGGACTTCTCCGGCAATTGTGCCTTCCACCGTTTGGCCCGAAAATAGTCGGCCATCTTCATTGATTAAAACATCAATATTGGAGGTTTCCTGAGCGTTGCTTACGGTCACAAACGTGCTTTGGGTACGATCATCAATATCTGGATCATAACTTTCACTGTCCTGATTATAAAATTCACTGGGAATAAAAGGCGGATACGGGTCGAACGAATTAATGCCCAATGCCAAGGGCTCGATTTCCAACGTATAAAGACCCGCATCGAGATTTCCACATTCGAATTGACCGTTTCCTTGATAAGTTTGATCCGACACCCAAGATATCGCGATTTCTCGAGGATCCGAATTGTCCCTACAAATGGTATGGACTCCCCTTACAAACTCGCCATTTCGTCGCTTAATTTTACCCGTAATCGAAGCACGCGTACTCAAAGCATTGCCATTGGGATACAAGAATGCCATTGAAAACTCATCGTCACGTTCGATTAAACCGGGGAAAATATTAGGGTCTGTTAACGTCACCGTCTTATCTGAAATATAGGGAAACATGAGCGGCACCACATTGTCATCGGCAGCACTATTATTGAGTCCTTCTTCAAAATTAAGCTGTGTGTGTGAGAGATTAAATAAGTGACCTATTTCATGCGTCGCAGTATAAGCAAGGCTTGCCACCGTAATTTGCGAAAAAGCCCCATTGATAAGAATGAATCCTGCTTCAATTCGCGTTTGTGCTGCAACGTATTTCCCAGGAGATGCAATACCTAAAATATTTTGCGTATTGACACCGAACGGTTCGAGAAGCCCTTTTAAAATAAGACCGCTCTTGTCAAAAATTATGTAAATTCCGGCGTTATTTGGTGCGATATTTTCAAAAAAGCCATTTTCGTCGATGCGAATATAATTTGTGTAGTTCGTTTCGTTAACACTAATGCTTTGGCAAGTATCTGTATCTACAAGTAGGTTATCATCGACCACGTCTGTGCCCGTCAGATTTAATAATTCCCAAGATTGAAATGCTTTTTTAATAACTCCTTTCGCCGTTGGATTAGAAATACTATTTCCTACATTAATAAGAGGATCACTATCTATAAAACATGGAATCGGAGCACTGGTTGACCACCGATAGGGCACTCCATTTTCATGATCGATAAATCCCGCTCCCCAAGCGCTCGCCAATGAAAGCACAGCGATAGCGAGTACATATTTTTTTACACTGACTTTATTCATGAGCTTTCTGGTCTTGATCCGCTACAATCGTTTTTATCAAATTTTTGAAATCTCCTAACGTTAGTCGATTTTCATTTTGTTTTTGAACTAAATGACCTCTTTGAATGGTACTTTGAACATTCTTCAGGCGGGCGCCCATAAACAAATTTTTGTTATTTAACTCAGACTTTAAAACTGTGTTCTGATCCACAAGATTGTCATGATTAGAAACACGAAAAGTGCCATACGCGTTGGGGCTTAAAAATGATTGGTCGAGTCCTTGGCTTAAAAACAAAAATACCTTTTCTCCTTCGCTAAATCTTGGCTGATGAAAAAGAGATTGGAGTCGCCTCATTTTGTTTCTTGAGGGCTGTCGAAATTGAATGGTTTTCAATTTTTGTCCCTTAATCGTTTCAAAGACATCTAAAACAATAACATTGACTTCATGCTTTTGCTGGTCGATCAATACATTTTTTTTGATCTCACGAACCGTTGCAACAACAACCTGATTTGCATTCATCGTTAAGGTTTCAACGTTAGGAATGTCTTCTAGCGTGGCTAAAGCATTTAAAGAAACCAACAAAATGGCGAAACTTTTCAATTTTCCCTCCAGCGTACTTACCATACTGTAATCACTCTAAATAGAGACTGCGCTCGAATACTCAAAGGAATGCCCGCATCATTTAAAACTAATACTTCTGCCGATAATGGTTCCCAAGACAATGCCATATGTTTGACTGGCATCCACTTTACACCGGCTCCAAAATCTGCTGAAATTCCGGAAAAATGTCGACGATCGTCATAAAAGCGCTCCCCCATGATGGCTAACCTCCAAAATACAGATACACTTTTTGATTTTATCATATGTAGCGATATTCCTGCACCACCTTGAATCGTATTAAAACCTCCACCAAATGAATAGCTCGCGGGAATATCCAACATCAAAAACGGAAAAATACGGTACGAATATGCCATGCCAATTCGATTTTGGTTAACACCGTAGCGATAGACATCAAAGATAGGAGATATTAACAAGCTCAGTTCATTATTACCTGTTAATGAACTGGTTTTAGAGGTCTCCAAAGCCTTCGAATCTTTACCCGCTATATTTGATGGAAAAGGCGTGGGTCTTAAACGACGCGGTACAAATTGATCTGCTTCCACGCGAACTGAAGACTTGTCAACCCAAGCACTCAAAACCGTCCCCTTTGGGGTTAAAATGCGAACCCCATACCATCCAGAACTTTGTGCAACAATACTGACTTGATCGTCTAATTCGAGCGTAAAAACGTTCTTTGCTGAATAACTAGGCTGCGCGCGCGCATAAAGAGGTGCTACAACGACGATCGCTTTATAATTTTTTTTCCCTGGAATTTCAATGGGCTGCACACGATAATCCTTCGCAAATAACGGCGAACTCAAAACCAGATTCAAAAGTATAATAAAGATAGGTTTGTTCACGTAGTAGCTTAAGGTCCCTTTATTTTCGCAAAGTTAGCTCTAATTCACAAGGCGAGACTCTGGTGTCTCATTTGGCAAATTTAAAGCACGAATGAATCTATAACACTATAGAATCATTGCCTAATTTTTACAAACTCTTGGCATCAATCTTGGTTAACTAAACCATATGTTACGAAAAGATTTTATCATTCTTTGTATGTGCCTCGGACTTCTTTCTGCTGCTTGCGGAATTGCGCCTCCATCAACGGAGTGCGCAACAACGACTTGTACGAACACAAATACCAACACTTCCACAACTCCAACGACGCCGATCGCAAATGATCAACCTGTCAATTTAGCCACATTCGCAAATATTACAGCGAATAACCCGTATGGACGTTTTTACCCAAGTCATGTCAAAGATCTTCTTCTTGGCGATACTGACAATTGGCATGAAAATTTTACGTGGATGGTCAAAGACAATATTGATCAGTCGTGGATCAATTTAGAATGGGCAACACCTGCAGTCATTAACCGAATCAGCCTTTACGATTCACCTACACTGGCACACCAAATCACTTCTGGAGAAATTGTATTTACTGCCTCCGATGGAAGTTACATTTCACCTCGTTCTTTTTCGTCTCTTTCGAACAACGGATATGAAGCGTTAACCGTTGAAGGCCCGGGCACCTCCAAAGCTGTAAAGTCCATAAAAATAAAAATTCTTAATCATATTGGTGACCGCGCGGGCCTAAACGAAATAGTCGTCGAAGGATATCGTATACAAGATACTGCCATGAACGTGTCGAGTTCTACCAACTTGGCCCATCATGCAAGAGTTATAGCAGCATCCTCTGTAAAAAATGAGATTTTAGATTCCACAGGTGGTTCGACTCTTAGTGGTCTCTACAGTGCAAGATATGCAATCGACAATAATACTCAAACACGATGGAAAGCCATCAATGGCGATAGTTCTAGTCTCACGTTTGAATTTGATCTACCCTACTGCGTGTCAAAAATAACTCTTTACGATCTTGACCAAAGTGGTGAAAGTCGCTTTTCCAAAGCCAAGCTCATTTTAGACGACTCAGTTTCTTTTGAGGCCTCAAAGACGTTTTCGTCAGGTCAACTGTCGATCAACGTTAATCAATCGATGATTTCAGAGGTTAAAACGATTCGTGTCGAACTCATTGAAACCAACGGCGCAGAAGTAGGTCTTAAAAACATAGACATCAAAGCCTGTCCTGGAACTTAAAATTCTATTATAGTATTTTAAGTTTTAGTTGATACTGCTTAAATTTTGGAAGATTGCCGTATGGCGACTTGGAGCGTAG
>JAGRAY010000053.1 GCA_020434375.1 Bdellovibrionales bacterium
GCATGTGCCTCTGCATCTCGAACCATTTTTTCAATATCATCAGGAGACAAACCCGATGAGTGCGTAATGGTTATTTTTTGCTCTTTATTTGTTGCCTTATCTTTTGCAAAAACATTTACAATGCCATTGGCATCGATATCAAACGTGACCTCAATTTGAGGAACACCTCTTGGAGCTGATGGAATACCTTCAAGATGAAATCGACCTAAAGTTCTATTGTCTTTAGCCATTTCACGTTCACCTTGAACAACATGAATTTCCACAGATGTTTGATTATCTGCCGCAGTTGAAAAAACTTCTGACTTTTTTACAGGAATCGTAGAGTTGCGATCGATGAGTTTTGTCATGACGCCTCCTAAAGTTTCGATACCTAAAGATAAAGGCGTAACATCTAAAAGCAATACGTCTTTGACATCTCCCGCTAACACACCACCCTGAACAGCCGCGCCGGCCGCTACAACTTCATCTGGATTGACTGTTTTTGAACCTTCTTTACCAAAAACATCTTTGACAAGCTTTTGAACCAACGGCATTCGTGTGGAGCCCCCCACCAAAATAACCTCATCAATTTGCGATGAATTAATCCCAGCATCTTCAATACATTTTAGGCAAGGACCTTTTGTGCGCTCAACAATACCACCCACCAGTTTTTCAAATTGAGCTCTGGTTAACTTAGTATTTAAATGCTTTGGACCTGAAGCGTCGGCTGTTAAAAATGGTAAGTTGACATCGGTTTCCTGAGTACTTGAAAGTTCAATTTTGGCTTTCTCCGCAGCTTCTTTTAGGCGCTGCATAACCATTTTATCTTTTGAAACATCAATACCCTGATCTTTTTTGAACTCAGAAACCAACCACTCAATGACCGCATCATCAACATTATCTCCGCCCAAATGAGTGTCTCCATTGGTGGCTTTAACCTCTACAACTTTATCTCCAACTTCAAGGATGGAAATATCAAAAGTACCCCCTCCAAAATCGTAGACAGCAATGGTTTGATCTTTTTTCTTATCCATGCCGTATGCAAGAGCCGCAGCTGTGGGCTCATTAATAATCCGTTTAACTTCGAGGCCTGCAATTTTTCCTGCGTCTTTAGTTGCCTGACGCTGAGCATCATTAAAATAAGCTGGCACTGCAATCACAGCTTCCGTCACTGTCTGTCCGAGGTAATCTTCTGCAGCTTTTTTTAATTTCTGTAGAATCATCGCCGAAACTTCCGGAGGGCTATACTGTTTACCTTGAGCTTCAATAGCGACCATGCCACCCTGCCCGCTCATCACCTTATAGGGAACGCTTTTAGCCTCTTCACTAACCTCTTCGTAGCGGCGACCCATAAAACGCTTCACCGAAGAAATCGTGTTTTCGGGATTCGTAATTGCTTGCCTTTTCGCCACCTGACCAACAGCACGAGACCCGTCTTTCAAAAATCCAACCACACTGGGTGTTGTCCTTCCGCCTTCTTCGTTGGCTATGATTTTCGTTTCGCCGCCTTCCATAATGGACACTACAGAGTTTGTTGTTCCTAAATCAATTCCAATTATTTTTCCCATTTTTTGCTCCTAATTAAATTCGTTGCGATGTTAAAGCATCCTTGCTCTCAAGGTAAGCACAGCCAAGTACTTGTCAAGAAGCTATTCTGCTAATAACTTTTTAAACTCTTGAGTTAGCATAGGGACCACCTCAAACATGTCACCCACAATACCATAATCACAGTTTTGAAAGATTGGCGCCTCAGGATCCGTATTTATTGCAACAATGACCTTTGAGGTTCTCATTCCGGCCAAATGTTGGATCGCTCCAGAGATTCCACAAGCAATATACAGCTTTGGATTGACTGTTTTTCCAGTTTGTCCCACTTGCATGCTGTGAGGGGCAAAACCTGCGTCTACAGCTGCTCTAGATGCACCAACAGCGGCTCCAAGAACTTCAGCTAATGATTCAATCATCGAAAAGTTTTCAGCAGATTTAATTGATCGCCCTGCAGAAACCACTACTTCTGCTTCGGTTAAGTCTGCTTTACCAACAGCACCGACAACAAGTTCTTTAAGAGTAGCCTTGGGAGCCTTTACATCCATGTCTAGGGAAGAAGATTTTATATCGCCAGGCGCATTTTTTGTAATTTCAAAAACGTTGGGTCGACAAGTCAGCAGCTTCAAGCCTTTCGTCGAGAACGTCACATCAACAATAACTTTTCCTGAATACATTGGTCTCTTGGCTCGAAGAATACCATCTGTAACTGAAATAGAAGTACAGTCGCTCACTAAACCAGTTTTTAGTTTTGCTGCCAATCTAGGCATAAAATCTTTACCCATAGAATTTGCTGTCACCAATACAACTTCCGCATTTGCTTTTTCAGCTGCCTTCGCAAAGACCTCAGCATAACTCTCCGAAGAATAGTTTTGCAAATGCGTGTGATGAACTAAGAGTGCTTCAGACACACCATACGAATCAATTTGTTTCGTAATGTCCGATGCATTTTCTCCAATCATTAAAGCATTTAACTGAGACCCAAGTGCAGTCGAAACACGAAATCCTTCACTTAAAAGCTCTAACGATGTTTTCTTAACTTTTCCATCCGCATGTTCAACAAATACGAGTACGTTTCCAGCCATCATTCCTCCCTAAATAACTTTCGCTTCTTGCCTAAGCAATTGAACTACTTTAGCAACAGCATTTTGAGTATCATCTTTGAATATCTTTCCGGCAGATCGCTCTTTAGGTAATTCAAAGTGATCCAGCTGAACCTTCGGTTCCAAAATTTCGCTCGACACCCCCAAAGATCCAAGAGATATCGTTTCTAATGGTTTATTTTTGGCTTGCATAATACCTTTTAGTGATGCGTATCTTGGTTCGTTAAGCCCTTTATTTGTTGTAATCACTGCCGGAAGCTCACAAGACCATATTTGTTTTGCACCACCTTCGATGTCTCTCTCGGCGACAATATTGCGATCTTCTATCGTAAGCTTACTCACTCCCGTGACCTGGGGCAACTGAAGCAATTCGGCTAACATGGGTCCAACCTGGGCACTGTCATCATCGGCTGCGTTTCTTCCTAAAAAGACCAACTGAATCTCATGTTTTTTAATCACTTCGCTTAAAAGAGATGCTACTGCTAAGTGATCAAGAGTGGTCGACTCTGAATCTATGTGAATCGCCTTATCGCAACCTAACGCCAGGGCACTTCTTAGTGCCTCGGTCGTTCGCTTGACTCCCACGGTGATCGCGATAACTTCCGAAGCTGTTCCTTTTTCTTTTAGGCGTATGGCTTCTTCAATGGCAAATTCGTCATAAGGACTAATCACAAACTTAACACCTTCTTCGGAAACTCCCTTACCATCACTATTAATTTTTATTTTTGCACCGGTGTCCGGTACTTGTTTAATACAAACTCCTATTTTCACAAATGCCTCCTTATTAACGTCGTTGGTTAAAACTGATAACCCAAAACCCCATAAATGGCTGGGAAAAACTCATCTATCGAATTATCAATAAAATTGAACGTCGTGGCCATACCAATAGTCACTCCCGACGAAGTCACGATATCAAGATTCAAACCAAACTGAAAAACAAAGTCTTGAAGATCGAAGCCCTGGACTTCTCTGTAAGCCAAACCAAGTCCAGCTAAAATCGATGTTTCAATAGATGCTCCAAGGGCCTGTTTCCAAAAGTGGTCAGGTAAAATAAGACGACCAAGCAAGGTTGGAACCACCATATCCGTTTCTGCACTAAATCCCAACTGGAGCATCGGGCCGAGGGCAAGATAGTCATCCACTCGGTATTCCACATTAGCCATAAACGCCAATGTGGTTGGACTAAGGCTCACTCCCGCTCCAACTCGAGCATTGACTATGCTTTCAGAGCCTTGTCCTGCATGGGCCAAAGGCACAAAAAAAATGCCAATTGAAAGTGTCCTAAAAAGCACTGCAAAAACATAGGATTTCATGCAGCCGGCACTTTCTTTGAATCATTTAAGAAGGTTTCGATGCCTCTATCTGTTAAGGGATGTTTAATAAACTGTTCCATGACACGAAATGGAATAGTTGCGACATCAGCACCCATAAGTGCCGCCTCCAAAACATGAATGGGATTTCGAATACTAGCCACTAGAACTTCTGTCTCAAAACCATAGTTTTCATAAATTTGTGTCAATTGAGATATAAGTTCCATTCCATTTTGTCCTATGTCGTCCAGTCGACCGACAAAAGGACTAATATATGCCGCACCTGCTTTCGCCGCAAGAAGCCCCTGTAAGGGTGAAAAGCACAGTGTCATATTTACCCGAATGCCATCTTTGGCGAGCACTTTTGTCGCTTGGAGCGCCTCAAGACATGTCGGAAGTTTTACCACGACGTTATCCGCGATCTTTGCAAGCTCTTTTCCGTCAATGATCATCTGTTCTGTTGTCGTCGCTACGGTTTCTAAACTCACAGGTCCGGGAACGCACTTGCAAATCTCCTGAACGACCTCATTAAAAGGTTTTTCCTCTTTGGCGATAAGAGACGGATTGGTCGTAACACCATCCAAAACTCCCCAAGATAGAGCCTGTTTAATTTCCTCAATATTTGCAGTATCGATAAAGAATTTCATGGTTTTGTCATGCTATAGACCACTCATATTGTCAAGACAGGCGATTTTTTATAATTTTTTGAGATACAAGGCACTTTGTCCATCAGTTTCCGTACGGTGAGTAAAATTTTGAACCTTAAAACCTTCATCTTCTAAAAGTGCGAAAAGGTAATTTTTCTCATACCTCACCACATGAAGAGGTCCAGAACACTTGGTAAAGACATAATTTTCAGGGTTCGAACTAACTTTAGGTACATTTTCTTCAACAAAGGTCGTGAAAAATACATTTCCAGAGCTCCTAAGAATTCGAGAAAACTCCTTTAAGTAAGATCGAATATCCGGTTCAAGCATATGGGAAAAAACCGAGTAAAGATAAATAATGTCAAAATGGTTATCAGGAAGGGCAAACTTAAAATTGTGATCCATTTCTGAGCCAGCACTGTTATATCGTTCATTTTTGACATTAATAAATTGAAAATCAAAAGAGGTCTCTTTTGATTTAATATTTCTTTTGCACCAATCAATAGCATTGGCATCGACATCTAAACCAAGGTAGTTGGATTTTTTTAATACCCTTATTAAACCAATCGGCAAACGCCCATAAGCGCATCCCACGTCAAGCACGTTTGAACTTTGTGTACATTTAAAATGATCTACGAGGCGTCTTGCTTCAGTTTCGGCTGAACGAACAAAGTAATGATCTCCTTTAAATTCAGTTCCACAACGACGCTGAAATGCACACGGGACAATACTTCCATCCACTATCTTATGGTCGCGTAGACGTAAAACCCATCTTAAAAAGTTCAGTAAGCGAATGAGCATATGTTATCTCCCTAGTGAATAGAATTTTTGGAATAAACCACACGCGTTCACTCTTAACCAGATATTTGTGAAAATTGATGTCAGTATGCTTATCCTGTGTCATGATACAAGGTGTTCGTGTTTACTGAGCTTCAATATCGAAAGCAAATTGTCAACTTTCATAAGACCATTCATGCCCTTGGTTTTGGCGTAGCAAACGATGGAAACACTTCCATACGATTATCAAATAACACATTCTTGATTACGCCTCGGGGTTTAGATAAAAACCAGCTTAAACCCTCAGATATTGTTGTCATTGACTCCCACGGCCATCTTTTAAATGGGAAACATCAGCCCTCCTCTGAACTTTGGATGCACCTTAAAACATATGAAATTCGACCGGATATTCTTGCTGTCAGTCATGCTCACCCTCCATATGCGATTGCGGCGAGCCTCGTTGGAATTTCTCTGGAGACACCGATTCTACCTGAGGTTGTCCTCGCGTTTGATGGAATTCCTACTGTACCCTATGCACTCACAGGATCTAGAATCATGGCAGATAGTTGTTCGAAAGCGTTGAGACAATCGGATGGCGTTATTTTGGAACGTCATGGGGTTGTCACCGTCGGTAAGTCTTTAACAGATACCCTTACTAAACTTGAAAGAATTGAGCACACGGCAAAGATATTATTTAACGCTCATCAATTTCCTTCGGTCAAGCCTTTATCAGAGAGTCAAGTCCACGAATTGAAGGCTTTAAGGAACGAACCTACGACTTAACTTTTGTTGTTTTAAACATCAAGTACCCTAAGATCGTAAACATTAACAAAGGAATCCAAACTTCCATCGAA
The DNA here is from genome assembly GCA_020434375.1 of Bdellovibrionales bacterium. Taxonomy (GTDB): domain Bacteria; phylum Bdellovibrionota_G; class JALEGL01; order JALEGL01; family JAGRAY01; genus JAGRAY01. The sequence goes on from JAGRAY010000053.1 coordinate 6,216, forward strand.
CCTGCCCAGGCTGAGCCAATCCCCTCAGGTCTTCGACCTAATACCAAGGCGGTCATAGCAATACCAACACCAACCAGGCCTTCTCCTCCTACTAAACCAGAGCCAAAAAGAATTCCTTTTTCTTTTCTCTTTTCCTGGTTGGCCTTTGTCGATTTTTTTTCAACAATCCATCGAATTAAACCACCAACGAACAGAGGTGTCATGGTAGCTAGAGGCAGGTAAATACCGACAGCAAATGCCAAAACGGGCATACGAAGTGCAAAACCTACAAGCCCCAAACCAACACCAATCAATACCAATACCCACGGAAGATTTTGAGAAAGAACGCCCTCGATAACTATTTTCATAAGATTTGCTTGAGGCGCAGGTAATTCTTTTGTTCCAAAGCCGTATGTTTTCTCCAAGGCCACCATCGTCAAACATACAAAAACCACAGATGTCGTGACACCAATAATTTGACCCAACTGCTGTTTCCACGGCGTTGAGCCCAAAAGAAAACCGGTCTTTAAATCCTGAGACATATCCCCTGCAATCGAAGCTGCTGTGGCAACAACAGCTCCTACACAAAGTGCTTGAACCATCGCATCGGTTCCGCGCCATCCAAAAATAAGGAACAATCCGGACGTCCCAAGAAGTGTGGCAATTGTCATGCCTGATGTTGGGTTCGATGTGACGCCCACCAATCCGACTATTCGACTTGACACCGTTACAAAGAAAAACGCAAACACTGCAACAAGCAAAGCAGAAACAAGCCTGAGAATAACAGAGTCTGAAAAGGACAAAACATGGGGCATAACGGCGAGAAGAGAAACAACCGCCAGGATAATAGCCAAAACAATACGAAGCGAGAGGTCTTTCTCTGTTCTGTCAGTAGCTACTTCATCGGAGTTTGCTCGAATATTCTTTAGAGCTAATTTGAAGGATTCAATAATCGTAGGAATTGACTTGATTAACGATAGAATTCCTCCACAAGCAACCGCTCCCGCACCAATATATCTTACATAACGTGTCCACAGTTCAGACGGTGTCATATCGACAATAAGCTTAGTCGTTTCTGGAAACAACGGATCAATTCGTCCGCTTCCCCAGACATGAATCATTGGGATAATAACAAGCCAGGACAATGCCGCACCCCCTACCATAACAGAAGCTACGCGAAGGCCTAAAATATACCCCACGCCTAAAAGTGCTGGACCAGCCTCGAGCGCGAACTGTGCTTTAGGAATCCCCGGTAACTGAAACGAAAATGAGTCTTTCCAAAGTTTTAATGCAGATCCTAAAAATTTAAACACTCCCCCTGCCAAAAGGCCTTTAAAGATTGGCCAAGAGTCTTGCCCTCCTCTATCGGCGGCATGCAACACCTCATAACATGCGACAGCTTCTGGGTAAGGAAGTTTACCGTGCTCTTCTCGTATGAGAAATCGCCTAAGAGGAACCATAAAACATACGCCTAGAAGGCCACCCACCAATGAAATAATTACAAGTTGAATAAAGTCCGGCTTAACATGCCACAGATAAAGAGCGGGTATCGTAAAAATCATTCCCGAAGCTAAGGACGAAGAGGATGACCCAATCGTTTGGGATATATTCGCTTCCAAAATTGATCCGATTCTTTTAAACGGAGGCAACGCAATAAAGGTCACAACCGTTAAAACTGCGATAGGAATAGACGTACTTATTGTTAGTCCGACTCGAAGCCCAAGATAAGCGTTCGCAGCGCCAAAAACAATACCAAGAAGGCATCCGACCAAAATCGATCTCGGTGATAATTCTGCTAACGTTGTATTTTGCGGAACGTACGGCTTAAATGTTTTAAGAGCCTCATTTTCGTCTTTAATTTTAGCCATTCTTTTGGGCTATCAAATCAAACTAGGACTGTCCATACAATATTGAATTATGGTGGCTCACTCCTCGTACCTAGAATCTGGACATTTCAGGGCAGTACTATTACACAAGAAACTGACATTATGTTCATCTTGATGTAAAAAGTTTCAATATGGCCAAACACATTTACGCAACTCTCCCGGATTATCCAAAATCCATTGGAAAGAAAAAAAAGAAACCCAAGACCGTCGCGCTTGTTTTTGAGGGAAATTGCACGGGCTGTGAAGTTTGTGTTCCCTTTTGCCCAGTAGACTGCATTGAGTCTCAGCCTCGCTCGGCTTTTTCTGACCGACCAATTCCACCCGTTCAAATTAGATTCGACGAATGCATCGGCTGTCAAATATGTGTAAAAGCCTGCAACAAGCTAACATGGGATGCCATTCGAATGGTCCCCGCCGATCAAATCGAGAAAGAATTCAATATTAAACTTTCTGATACCTATGAAGAAGCTCTCGAAAACAAAACCCAAGACAAAATAGATCCCAAAAATGCTCGAGAAATTTCGAACTCAAAATTTTTAGATTACTGGAGAGAATGACGTGGCTCTTACGTTAAAAGAGAAAATTGACAATTCATCAGCTAAAGTGGGTGTCATAGGGTTAGGATATGTCGGTTTACCATTAGCTGTTGAGCTTGCAAAGGCAGGTTACGATGTCACTGGTTATGAAGTGAATGCAAGGCGATGTGAAGAGATTAATCAAGGACACTCATATATTGCGGATATTCATTCAGATGAACTTACTCAAGTAGTCAATGGGAGTTCAAAAGGAAAACTCCATGCAACGACCGACTTTTCTCTTCTAGCCGAAATGGACACAGTTAGTATCTGCGTACCAACTCCTTTAGGGAAAACACGAGACCCGGATGTTTCATATATCTTGGAAGTCAAAGATCAAATATCTAAATACATTCATACCGGGATGCTGATTATCTTAGAATCCACAACCTATCCGGGAACCACCGACGAAATTTTTGTACCTATTGTCGAAAATGCAGGACTAAAGTTAGGAAAAGATGTCTTTTTAGTTTTTAGTCCTGAAAGAATTGATCCGGGAAACAAAACTTATACGCTAAAAAACACACCAAAAGTCGTGGGAGGAATGACCTTTGCCTGTGGTGAAATGGCAAAACGACTTTATTCAAAAATTGTCGATGAAGTCGTATTGGTTAGCTCTGCGCGAGCAGCTGAAATGACAAAGATTTTAGAGAATACTTTTCGTGCTGTGAATATTGGACTTGTTAACGAGATCGCCATCATGTGTAAAATTCTTGATATTAATACATGGGAAGTTATTGACGCGGCTGCCACAAAGCCATTTGGGTTTACGCCTTTTTACCCAGGCCCTGGCCTTGGCGGACACTGCATTCCGGTCGATCCGCACTATCTATCATGGAAACTCAAACAACTAAATTACCAGGCTCGCTTTATTGACCTTGCAGCAGAAATTAATACAAATATGCCCAACCATGTTGTCAATGTTGCAACAGATATTCTCAATAAATCTCAAAAAAGTGTTAACGGATCAAAAATACTTCTTTTAGGAATGGCATACAAACCGAACGTATCAGACGTTAGAGAGTCGCCTTCGCTAGACATATATAAACTCTTTGCAAAAAAAGGTGCTAACATCACTTTCCATGATCCCTACGTTCCAACCATCACAATTGACAATCAAACTTATCATTCGAAACCTTTGAACGGTGACAGTTTAAAAATGCAGGACTTGGTGATAATAACAACCCATCACAAAGATTATAATCTCACCCAAATTGTCGAATGTTCAAAAGTTATATTTGATACACGGAATGCAACAAAAGGTATTAGTAGCCCTAAAATTCTAAGACTTTGATTCGCCTTTTAGCTAGACAAAACCACATTGCGGCAAAGCATAATATTCCAAGACTGTCCCAACCAACGTCCAGTATAGTTCCTGTGCGTGCTGACGAAAATGTTTGATGCCATTCATCTAGACATGCGGTCACCAAGGTGCCTAAAATTCCGAAAGAAAACGTATGCCAATTAACACTCATCCAAGGTTTAAAAGAACGACCAAGAGCCATGACATAAGTGCTAAACAACGTACCATAAGTCACAACATGAGCTAATTTTCGAATTGCCATATGAATCTGATGAGCTGTCAAATCACTCATAAGAGGAAAGGCAAAACTAAGAAGCCTCCTCACAATAGATTGCGTTGATCCAGCAGAAAAATAGTCGGACGAAAATAAGGCAATGCCTAGTGTCCAAAAAACACAAGGTGCCCAGTATTGCACCCTTCTGAAACGCCCATCTTCGTCACACCCAGTCGTTTCGCCATTCTCACGTACTGGGGATGTTCCCATGGCTCATCTCCTCTCGCCCAAAGTCCAATTCAGGCCATTCTTTTTAAGATTCATATCATCCATGTCTAAAAAACCATCGACGGTGCGAATATTTAAAGTGAGAAGTCTTCCATAGATAAAACTTTTTTACCCTGGCCAATAAGATTTTCTGCCGGAGATTGTCCCTTTTCTAATAAGTCATGAATCGGTTTTAAAAATCTTAACTGACTTGTTCCAGCCAATTGATCGATACGTCCCAAACCCTGTGACGATATTTCTGCCAACGATCGTGCTAGCTCCAAAAATGTGGTTGATTTCATCTGACCTTGAAGACCCAACTTGGCTGCCTGATGATTACCCTGCACGATATCGTCATAGGTGAAGGGTTCAACAAAGTCGTTAGTCGCATTTAAGGCCACTTCATCGTAGAGAAGCCCCACCCAAAATGCCACCAGTGCAATGGTCAAATCAAAGGGAGTTGCGTCTGCAGTTCGATATTCAAGATGGTTTTTCAGCCTAACATCTGGAAAAAGCGTTGTGAGATGGAGCA
>JAGRAY010000054.1 GCA_020434375.1 Bdellovibrionales bacterium
GTTATTTTTTCCTGGGTTGAATGGATAAAAGTTCGATGACAATGGGGGTGCCCGCATGAAGCGTAGCGTATTCTTGGCTGTGACCAAGTTCATTCAGATGCCTCTGGGTTTCCATTTCTCCAATATTGGATACACCTTGCGTGAAGGCGTTTTTCAAGGTCGACTTGGCCGTAGGTTCACCAAATTGGCTCAAAGCTTCTTTTTCAGTCAATACATCGCCAGCTGCTTGAATCATGGTGGATCCCATGGCGGCAGCTAATTTCCCCGACGTATTTCGGTGACGACGAGCCCGGATACCTAAAGTGAGCCTTTTGGCATCTAGTGCCTGAGCTGAAATATCCTGTATATGGCCCGAGGGGAGAAGAGCTTGCGACAGGTTGAGATGGATTTCTTTGCCTGTACCTGGGTAGGAATAGGCCCCCAAAAGCGTTGTACCCGGTGGCAAAATCTCCCGCTCATGATGAAGTATTCCGGAAGATAGAAGCACCTGAACCTGGGTTGGGGTCCGAGTATCGATTCCGGTGAGGAGTGTTCCTTTCGTTCGAATGCCTTGGGCCATGAAGTTGGACTCCTTTTTTCGCTCAATGAGTTGAGGTCCACTAAACTGTAAAAGCTTGGCTTTGCTTTTGCGTCGTCCGTTTCTTTTGGTAGATGATCCTCGAGGAACCGGAGCTGAAGCCACGCCCCTGGGTTTGCTTGATCCAGCTTTTTTATGATCGAGCGCAGAATCACCTTTTTCCTCAATAATAGGCGTCGAGGATATTCGAACACTTCGATGATCTTTTTTGGGCCGAGTGAGGGTAAAGAGCATCCCGCTGATTAAAATAACAAGACAAAACCAAGCCACACGGGAGAGGTGCAAAACTTCTTTGCCACCATTTTTGGTCATGAAAAAGGATTTTATGGTTTGTTGCAATTGGCTCAACCGTTTCATAATGAACCCTTTCGGATAATGGTGCTGGCTGTAAAATCTTTAAAGGAGAGGTGAAGCGTAAAGGCTTCTTTGCGTTTAAGTTGAAAGCTAAAACGTCCCGAAACGTTTTTACCTTTACCAATCGATTTTTTGTCCCAAATCCACTGGGGTTGAAAGGGAAGGTCTTTTTTTCGTCGGGTTAAGCTTGCCTCAATGTCTTTGGTTCGGATGCGGCGACGAGTAACGTTCTTCACGCTTAGATGAAGAACGTATAAATCGTGATGACGAATGTAGGTCAATTGATGAAGTTGTACCCACAGCTGATCTCCGACATTGATTTTGTTGCCCAAGCTTTTGTCTTTGGAGCTTTGTGTTAACTTCGATTCTTTCCATCGAACGTGAACCAAGTCATCATAGTGACGTCCTGACTTCACTTTGAGTAAAAGTCCATAGGTGCGTTCTTGTCCGTACACAAACAAATTGCTATTCGTAATGCCTTTGGGCTGAATGGCAACATCGGTCTCGACAAATTCGACATTGAAAAAATTGGTGTTTCCTACAATAACTTTGTTGGGTTTTTCAGGAAAACGAACAATGGTCGACTGACCTAACGACAAATAGACCGTTTTCATGTTTCGGCCATCCAGCGTGATGGTTCGAACGTGACCAGCTTGGCTGAACTGAATGCTATAGAGTAGTAATCCCACATAGAAGCAGGTTCTCATTGTTGGTATTCGGTTAGACTATCGACGTACAAACCAAAGGGATTCCAGGGTGTTCTAGTTCCCTGAATAATGTGTAAAGATACTTGAACGGGAACCACTAGGGGGACACTGTTAATACGTAAAATTCGATCGAAAGAGGCTGTTGCTTGGGTTTCGGTAAGTTTTGGATGAATGTGCGCCACATACTGCTCCAAACTTTGTCCTTCTTTGTTTTCAGCTTTTTGTTTTCCTAATATTTTACCCAAGCCCTTTCTAAAGGCAGAAGTGCTCAAAGGTTCAATGGTTTTTAGAATCTGATCGGGGTCAAACGTTTGCCAATTGTAACGATACTCGACAAATCGCTTGATAAAATCTTTAACATCACTGTCTTCGATTTTGGCGATTTGGCTGGGATAAAAGGTATGATTCGATCGATCCAAAACCAAGATATGTTGTCCGGATTGAATGAATAGATAAAGGACAAGCCCTGCAATCACAGCAGAGAAAATCAGTGTGACCCATTTATAGAGTTGTAGGCTGCGCACAACGCTGACCCATTGATGTGTGGTTTTCATATGTTCTCCTTATTATGGTTGGTTCTCCCGCGTAATGGTTCCCTCCTTATTTGTTGGTTTCGAGAGGCCAATTGTCTAAGCTGCTCAAATCTTTTTTGTCCTTGGTTGATAGCCGTCGATTTGATCTGCTTACTCAAGGCTGCTGTCGGTAGCATGGCCAAAGCTGTAGCGGCTCCAGTCAGTCCATTGCCCACCAATGACTTGGCCGCCAAGGGCACGAAAAGCATACTTAAACCAATGCAGATATTGACAAGGGCAGTTGTAAAAAAATTATCCCAACTCGAAACTTCAGGGCTTACGGCAAATTTAAGCAACATCACGCCCAAAATCGACCAAAGTATTTTCCAGATGACTACATTGATGAGGCCTTTGAATAAATTGTGCGTGACGTAGGAAGTATGTGGAGAAATATACATCAAGATCATAAGAGGCGAGACCACGTACAAAATGCTCCAGACAAACTGGAGCATGATGTTGGTGATGAAGATTCCGATATAGGCGATCAAGTAGGAAACTAAGTTGATGATGAATATGAGCGCTTCACGAAACTGAAGCCATCGTGGGGATTCAGCTTCATATTGCTTTTGAAGTTCATCCAACAGTTCAGTCAATTTCCCCAAACCGTTGATTTGATTTGTAACTCCATCACCAACCACGGAAATGACGTTCATTAAATCTTCAAAAACCAAAAGGAGTAAAATAGAAACCATAGCCCTGTGAATAATGCTTGCAGGTTTGGGAATACTTTCACCTACTTTGAAGAATTCTAAGATAATGAGAAAGGCGACAAAGGGAACAATCAGCATCCAATATACGCCCACCAAATGGCCTCGAATTTCCCTGCAAACTTCGGGTAAAAACTCAAACATTTTAGAACTCAGGTAAAGTAAAGTTATGGTTAAACAAATCGCCGGATGTCTTTAAATCTTCACCAATGGCATTAAAGTGAGACACCGAGTCTTTTCCTTGTTTGTTGTCAATTGCGAGCTTTTCGCTTTGAAGCTTCAGCATCTGGCCATTCACCTTCAAAAGTTGATTCAGCGTATGCAGAATTTGGGCATTGGTCTGCGCGCTCATCCGAGCCGCTCCTTTGGGACTCATGGAATTGGCCATTGAGGAAAATTTGAGGGCGTTTTGCTCTTGATGCTTAGCGTACTGGGAAATATTCACGTTCATCTTCAGACTTTCAGCGATGCTTTTGTCATGAAGCGTTTGGATCTGAGCTTCGGCGCTGGGAGGCGTTTTTCCATAAAGCCGCTCGATGGTTTTGAGCGCATCTCGCATGGAGGTAACTTCCTTTAAAACGCGCTCATCCTCGATGGGTAAAGTGGAAAGAACGCCGTTGACCTGATCCACCCCATGATTCAGATTGCGTAGGTATTGCTGGTACTCGCGATTTTGTTGAATCATTTGACGCAGCTGCTGGGCACGCTTGGTGCTTTCTGCTACGAGCTTAATTAAATGAGGGACACCGGCCCAGCCTCCAAAGGCATGAGCTTGGGTGTGCAATACTAAAAATAAGAGTCCCACCAATAGTTTTAGATTCAATTCACCTCCTGTTTTGGGTTAATGATGTGCTTCAATACTTCTAGGGTATTGAGCGTTGGAAACTGTTGTTGAATATCTGATATTCTTTTTTTGTCCTGAGGATCTGTCGTACAAATCCAGTAAGACAAAGGGTCGGGCATCAGTTTTAGAATCGTTCGATGCATATCCTGCATGTAAAAAAGCTCACTGTATTCGCCTTTTTTCATGCTCAGGTTTTGGACAGCATGAACCTCGGTATCTGAAAGCTGAAGTGTTGCTTGAAAATCGTTCCAGTCAATTCCCCTTTGCTTCAAAATAAAAGTTGAAGTGGTATTGGGAAAAATAGCGTTGGCCATTTCCTGACTACTCAAAAAGTCTTTGTAGTTTTGAGAAATGGCCCAAATGCCGGCATTGAATTTTCGAAACGTACGATAGGCTTCTAAGGTAAAACTTAAACCCGAAGGAGTTTCAAAAAGCTTCCAAGCTTCATCAATAATGAGCAAATAGGGACGACTAAGTTCTCGAGATGCTTCGGATTGAATAAAGTCAGTAAACAAGAGCAGAAAAACATTTTGTAAATCCTCAAAAGTATCCAAGCCCTTGATTTCAATGGTGACCAAATCTTTGTTGATGTTGACGGTGCTCTGTCCATCTAAAAGTTTTCCATAAGGGGTATTGCCGGTCCATGGGTACAGGGTCTGAGCATAGGCTTTCATGGATGGGGACTCATGCTCCATTAAATGCTTTCGAAAATCACTTAAGGTAGGTGTATGAGGACAGACTTCGTAGGTCTTGAAAATCAACTCTTCCAATAAAGCTTTGTCTCTTTTGGGTAGACCTTTTTGATCAAAATCTTTTAAAATCGTTTCCAATACCGCTAAAATGAGTTTGATTTTGGAAGGGCTCGGTTCTTTTTGCCCTTTGGGTAAATCAAACATGTTGAGGCAAAGTTTAGAATCAATATGCAAATCGATAAACTCACCTCCAAGAACTTCCAGTAAGCGTTTGGATGATGCGCCATTGTCAATCCACACGATTTTTGGAGTTGGCTTTTGTCCGTAAAACTGAAGCATGAGCTGGCTGATCGTAAAACTTTTTCCAGAACCCGAACCACCAAAAACCATCCCATTCCAGTTTGGAAGTTCGGGAGCAAACGGATCTAAGGAAAAAGGCACCAAGTCTCGGTTGGGCAAGAGGCATACGGGGCGTTGGTTTCCTTGCCAATATCCATAGGCGGGAACAAGGTGAGCAGCATTGCTGCTTTTCATTTTTTTCTTCCGAAAGGGTTTACACATTCCGGGTAGGTTGCTCATAAATGCTTCAAAGCCAGCATAGGTTTCAACAATGCCTTCGCATTGGTTCATCCGTGTAAGGTTTTTGAGAACTTCGTCGGACTTTTCTTCTAAGGCAACCTTAGCTTCATCCCAAATCACAATATTGATTCCGCAATGGATGAGCTTTTCAGAACCTTCCAATAATTCTTTACTCAACTCTTCAACTTGTTGAAGTTTGGTTTCCGATTCCAAATCGCGAACTTTATTGGCACCAGAAGCCATCGAATGTGTGAGTCTTCGCTGAACCTCTAACTTTTCCATTTCTTTTTTTAGATTGGGGATTTCAATGCTTTGGGAAATCCAACAATGAAACGATAGCTTGAGCAGTTGGTCGATCATGGATGCATAACTAAACCCTTCAGGCAATGTATGTAGGCTAATGGATCTAAAATGCAGCTTTCCGATTTGAATGGAACTTGGGTGAACGATGACATCGGTGAGCGTTAATTGCTGCGTAAAGTCCTGATGACTTCTATATTGAAGAGACCCTATCCGTAAAGACCGATCTAAATTTAAAGTCTCGTATAGTAGCAAAAACCATTTACCTATATTTAATGGTGTTGGCTTAAGCCCGACATGACCAAGTGATGATTCAATTTGTTTTACATTTCGTTCAAACAAAGAAAGATGTGAATCAAATTCTTTTTCGGTTATCTGTACAAATTTGGACGTCGATTGCCAAAAATTAGTTTTTGAAAAGGTATGGGTCTGGCTTCGAATGAAGATGTATAACTCTGGAGAAAAAAATTGGTGATTGCTTTGCTTACTCTTGAGTTGTTCTAATCGAGCTTTCTGAATAACTTGATAAGCATCTATAGATTCCCTAGATTGAGTGGCATGTTGTTCTATTAAGTCAGACACGTTTGGGGTTAATCGATAGAAAAACTGTAATCTCAAACCTTCGGACGCACTTTTGATCAAGTTGCTTAAACTTTGTGATATTGAATTAATGGTTTCGGGTGTAGCGAGACTAATATCCAAACCTTGAAGCTTAAAGCTTGCGCCTAACGATCCATCTTCATAAACCATATAGTTTTGATGAGGATGCCAAAAGGGAAGCTGATCTCCCAAACTATTACTTCTTTCTTGCGATAACATGCGTATTCCTTTCTCTAATTTCTTGAGACGCAGAATAGAATCCAGGTTGAAACTGGTAGCGAATCCAATGCACCAAGAAATTGTGAGGTTTATTTCGTTTGGTAAAAATGAGAACAAGGGCGGTTATACCGGGTATCCCAAAGACCATGATCCAGTTGAGCGAAGTCTGCCCAAAGATAAAATTCATGATTGAGGCCAACAAAAGTACGACTAAAAGATCATGGGCGTCCATGCCCATGATCTTTAGGTTGCTCTCCAGGTGCCTATGAACTTGTGATATATCCAAATCCATTACGACCCCGAAGCGTTTTGTAGAAAGCCGATAATTTGTGGCGCCAAGAATCCAATGACACTGGCCACAATCACGGCGATGATTTTGGTTCGTGCAGCTCCGTCACCTGCAACGGCAAGCAAAGCTGCATAGACAAGCCCAAGGATACTTACAAGGGGTAGAACAACCGTGATGAGCTGGTTGCTCAGATTATTCATTCTTCCCTCAAAGCCTCCGTAGGCAAAGAGAAGCTCTGGTACTAGGCCAAAAGCGACAACAAGTATAATCCCACCCAAAGCATGGGATTTCACTGTGCGTTTTTAAGGACCAATACTTGACTATAAGGTGGAATGCTCATGCGAATACTACCGGTAAAGGTCGGTGAACCTGTTCCGACGGTTTTCCGCTTTCCATTTTGCTTTCGGTCGATCATTTCAACACGATAGTTTACGTTTCCATTTTCAACCGATACGGGTTTAACGTAGAAACGACGACTTTGTGGAAACATATCCACTTTTAGTCGATACTCATTAAAGTTATCCTCGTAAAACGCCACACCGGCATCCGTTTCGCCGCTGCCATCTTTGTCTCTCCAGCGGAGAGAAATGGGTTTATCATTTTGTGTATTCATTTTTGTTCTCCTTTTTTAAAAATTACAATGTTAAAAATCCCACCTTTGGTTTCCCGCGATGTTTGCCAAATCGCTTTCTGTGCATTCGTCGCAGCCTCCACAAAGCTCGATCGTGATGTACCATGACTTGCGCGTATGGAAGCTCAAAGCGATCGGCAATTTCGGTCAAGGTCCATCCTCTCCAAAAGTGAAGATGAGCTACTAAAAACTCAGATAAAGGCAGAACATGGACTTTGCGTGCAACAAAGTTACGCTCTTTGGCTGAGTAGTGGTTTTTCCGAAAAGATTTACGCTTTAGCGTTGTTGGAAAAGATATGGTCCCGCGAATTGTTTCAACATTCACCTCAAAGAATTTAAGTTAAATGTTGAACTGTCCCACCAAGAATTACTCTTGATCATTTCTCCTCCTCTTAAAATATTTAATTGCGCTTTGCAATAAAAAAAATAAAAAAATCAATTTTTTTATAATTCAGTACAGAAGCATATTTTATGCCAATCCCAGTGGTGCTTTGTGATACCGAGTGATGTTGGTTAATGGATTCAAACGGGGTGAATACTTAGATAAGTAAATGTGTTGAGCCATTTTGATACTGAGCAAGCAGTTTAGAACTTTACGGGGTGCGACTTTTAATAACGTTTATGCGACAAGCGTGAGACAGGATTACTTGTTAAATTGTTTTTCGAAGGATTGAATTTCACTTAGAATATTCTTCCAGCTTGGAATCTCACCATAAATCATATCTGACATTTGGCGATAATCTTTTTCAAGTTGATCTACAACTTCAGCTTGAGGAATAAGTCTTAAAGCCTCTTTCTCAGCTGCCTCGTAGTTTGCCCATTTGGCTGGGTAGTAAAGCATTTTATGTTGGGCCACTTTGCTTAGAAGGTCTTTGTTTTCTAAAGCGATGTCTTTTGCTTCGGAGTTGAGTAAGCGATAAAAATCGTAAAAGTGTCTGGATTGTCGTGTTGGAACGATTTTTCCTTCTGGATAGTGCGCGTACATATGAAGGATTGTGGCTTTCTCCCAAAATGTTCGTTCCACATTTAGGGTTCGAATATTTGTGTCCATGTCGGTTAAAATGTCGGTTTTTAATTCGGTGACGTACGGGGTGATGGTGTAAATGCCCACAGGCCAGTGTTCGGCTCTTGCGCCCATTTCGATTTTAATAGAACTCTTGACATAGGTTGGGCTGGCTTCAATGATCTTGGGGTATTCGAAAATCAATGATTGTTGGTCAGGGTCGTCGGGATCTATTTTGAGTACCCAAGAGTACTCACTCGGAATGATCGAAGAAATTTCTTTTTCCAACATGGTTTGGAGCGTGTTTTGCACATAGGTACGACAAGCATCTCCGAGATCTTTAATCAGAGCTTGGCGTTTTTTATTGCTCGGAGCATTGGCAGGATCTAATTCGCCATGAAATCCCAAAAATGACTTTTCTATCGATAAATCGATATCCTCGGAAAATCGTTCAATTAAGCCAAAGACTTTGGAGAGCGAAGTGCCACCTTTAAAAGTCAAATGCTTGTTAAGCTCATCTAAAGAAAAAAGTGTTTTGAGAGTCCAGCACACCCAAAAATCTTTTTCGATCATGTGGGTGGGTAGGTTGATTTTGCTGGCCGTCTGTTCGTAGTACAGCTTTTGAGTTTTGGGATCTGCTTGTATGAACCGGTTCAAGAGAGCACATCCTCTCGAATGATTTGAGTAATCCATGCTGGAGCTAAGTGAGCATCTAATTTCAACCTTTTGATGTCTTTTTGGGTCAGTTTTCTCGTGAGAGTTTTGATCACAGTAGGAGTCATATGATCTTTCCCCAAATATCTCAATGCCTGAATAACCAGGCCTGAAATGCTTCCTGCAGTTTTCATATTTTTAGCCGTGGTTTTGCGAAAAATAATTTGTCGTTTTCCGATTGTAATTTTTGAAGATTTGCCGTCGGTTAGATAAATTACTTTTCCTGGTACTTGTTCGGATAGCCCCAAAAGATTAGCTGCGTATGCGCCTCCAGGCTGAATACGGATTTGATCTCGCTCGGCGATAGCACGAGCTACTTTGTCCAAGTCGGGCGCAATGGTTCCTAAATCTTTATGGATGCTTGGATAGTCGTATATGCCAAACGCTAATCTTCGAATTTTGCCTTTTTTTTCAAGGTTGGAGAGGGATTTTCGGATAATTGTATTATTTCCAAGGTCAGAAAAATGACTTGGAGTAAAGCTCCAACCCCTTCCTTTCCCATATATACGACTTATTACTTTATTTTCAATAGTTTGAGACATTTAAGTTCCTAATAATATTCACAAATATAGACTATTATTTGTGAATAGAAAAGAAAGAATTTTGAATATAAAGTTGAGTTTAAGCAGGTTTATGAAAATAAGAATATAAATAGCTTGACAAATGAATTGTTTGAACTTGCAAGGTGCCTGTAAAATTTGATATAGCGCATATTGTCATGTGTGTAAGTAAACAACAGTGGAGGGTTGTCGAAGGGTTATTATTAAGTTTGTTTTTTACGTTATCTTCCTGTGGCTTGGGTCAAAAAGTCGAAGGGGTGGATACAAGAAACACGGAAAACGAAGTTATCGAGGAGTTAACTTCAGCACTCAATATTCTGGGCGGCAATGATCAAACAGGCATTATCAATACTTCGTTGCCAGAGCCACTGCAAGTTCAGGTCATCGATTCAGATGGCAATCCAGTGGTTGATACTGAAATTCAATTTGTCGTTGAATCTGGAAGTGCACAAGTCACGGCTTCCACGCAAACAAACTCAGAAGGCGTAGCGGAATCTTTGGTTACATTGGGCAATCAAGCTCAAGAAATTACGATTAAAGCGATTTGGGTATCTAAATCAAAAGAAGTCGAGTTCAAAGCGTATTCCAGTACCGCTTTGCTTCAAGTATTACAAAGTCCAGGTATGAATGGTACGTCGGGTTGTGCCGGTGAATCGAGTGATTATGGCGAACCATTTGTGCTTCAGTTACTTGGTTCTCAAAATCAATCTGTTAGCAATACCGAAGTGGTAGTCAAAATTTCAAATGGATCTCTGGACCAAGGTCCATATGAAGCTTCAAAAACATATCAAACCAACGACCAGGGAGAAATCCAATTTCAGGTGACGGCGGGAGATGTTTCTGGAGATAACTATGATTCAGATGTTGTAATTACCGTAGACGTTCCCAGTATTTCGAATGTTCCGCCGGTCGTAGTCAATTTGGATGTTACGAAGAACAAATACTTATTGCCGCTTTCGGCTCCGTTTCAATACTCTGTGGGGACCGTTGGAGTTAACTTCTGGACATTCAACTTCTCGGTTCAGATTAAAGAGGAATGCAATAAACCTGCAAAGAATGAAATCGTAACATTCGATAAACGTCATAGTGTTCCTCCTGCGCCACCATGCACATGGCGATCAGAAAATTGGCAAATTGTGGATTGGTCTTTTTTCGATAGTGTTGAAACCGATAATGAAGGTATTGCAACATTAACAACTGAGTTAATGGTTTTGTATCCACCTTCTCAGTGGGCGTTTCCATTTTTACATCAAATTCGAGCCACAGCCGTAGGAACTCAAAGTACGGTATTTGAAGCCTCCACCGAGGCCTGTAAGGAATAACCATGAAAAAGATTGGTCCTTACCAAATAGAAGAACCCATAGCTCTTGGGGGAATGGCAGAGGTTTACAAAGCACGTAAACCTCTGCATGATGGTGGTCGAAAAATTGTAGCGATAAAACGTATTCGTTCTAAATTTTCTGATGATCCAGAGTTTCGGGAA
>JAGRAY010000055.1 GCA_020434375.1 Bdellovibrionales bacterium
AGCGATATCTCTAAAGACAAGATTAAGAAATTTTTCGAAAAAGAGGTTCCCGTTTCTCGTATCGACGATTCAGATGAACCTTCGGGTTATTTTGTATATGTGGACTCATCTAACACGACCGAAGACCTCAGAAAAAAAGCAATAGATACCTTTGATGGCAAAAAATTGGGCGATACCAAACTAAAGGTTGCGATTACCAACGACTCGGTTGTTCAAGTTAAAGCGTTAGACGAAAGGCGAATCCGTGTCAAATTGACGGGTCCAATACCCTATTTTTTGTACCTTTTAGAATTTGGTATTTTTGCGCCTTCACCCAAACATGTAATTGAAAAGATGGTCGAAATTCATGGTGTAGCTAACCAAGAGCTTTGGACACGCCCTGAAAATATTGTTTGCAGTAGCGCTCACTGTCTTTCGAAAGAGCAGTTTAGACAATATAAAATATTTACAAAAAATCCATTTTACTGGAATGCCGACCAAGTTAAAATAGACCGAATAAAAGTTTACAGTATTGAAAGTTTCAATGCCACGCTGTTCTTTTATCAATCTGGAGAAATAGACTGGACTGGTGGCCAATCTCTTGTTCCATCCGAATATATTAAATTTGTAAAACACTTGAAAGACTATTCAAATGACCCTTACTTGGGTGTCTATTTTTATGGCATTAACATTAACAAAAAACCATTAGACGATGTGCGTGTTCGTCAAGCACTGAGTCTTGCGATTGACAGAAAAGCTCTAACAGATTTACTTAGTGCCGACCAATTGCCATTCGCAGGAATGGTTCCTGATGGTTTGGCTGGCTATAAAGCTTTAGATTTACCTCTTTTTGATCCGGATCGAGCTAGAGCTTATATGGCTGAGGCTGGATTTCCAAACGGGTCTAATTTTCCAGAGGTCAGTATTATGTACAATACAACTGAACTTCATAAGCAAGTTGCAGAGACGATTCAGCAGATGTGGAAAAAAAACCTGGGAATAAATATTAAACTTCAAAACAAGGAGTGGAAGGTTTATCTGGACGATATGACATCGCGAAACTATGAAATTGTACGTCGCGGTTGGATTGGAGATTTCCCCGACCCCTATACTTTTTTAGAGTTAATGCTCACAACTTCTGGAAATAATCGAACTGGGTGGTCAAATAAAGCTTATGACGCTCTTATTCGAGAAGCAAACAAGGAAAGTGATTTAGATAAACGTCTAGAGCTTATGCGCCAAGCAGAAGCAATCGCGATGGAGGAGCTGCCCTTCATTCCTCTCTATGTGTACACCAGTACTTATTTCAAAAAACCCTATCTCAAAGGATTTTGGCCAGATATGCAGAATCATCACTTATGGAAGCACTGGTGGATCGATGAACGCTGGTACGAAGGCGAACCAGTCACAGATGAATCTTTATCAAATCAAATGCCTTCGGAAATGAGTAAACAATGAGTTTATTTATCGCCAAGCGCGCGTTAAGTTGTCTCATCACTATTTTTATTATTATTACAGCATCGTTTTTTACGGTGCGCTTGGCTCCTGGTTCTCCATTTTCATCGGAACGAGACATCCCACCTGAAGTACTCAATAACCTGAAAGCAAAATACGGTCTTGATCAACCCATTGAAAAGCAGTTTGTGCATTATCTGGAAAATTTACTTCAAGGCGATTTGGGTCTCTCAACGAAATACCCGAGATCGGTGAATGAAATTATTGCGATTAGTTTACCTAAGACGCTTCAATTGGGCACGATTGCCGTGTTATGGGCTTTGTTGATTGGTATCTCTGCAGGGGTTTTTGCGGCCATTCGCCAAAATACGGCTTGGGACTATAGCTTTATGGCCATTGCCATGATTGGAATCAGTGTTCCATCATTTGTTTTGGGTCCTATTCTGATCTTGGTTTTTTCACTTTACCTCTACTGGTTCCCTCCTGGTGGATGGGGATCTTTTGAACATATGATTCTTCCGGGAATTACTTTAGGAACCGTTTATGCTGCCTATATTGCAAGACTTACCAGAGCGGGCATGCTTGAGATTATTCGAACAGACTTTGTGCGAACCGCAAAAGCTAAGGGACTAAAAGAAAGTTATATTATTTGGAAACATGTTATGAAAGGTGGTCTGATCCCCACCATCACTTATCTTGGCCCTGCTATTGCCAGTATGATGACCGGTAGCGTTGTGGTTGAAAAAATCTTTAATACCCCCGGTATTGGACCATACTTCGTTGATGCTGCTTTTAATCGAGATTATTTTCTCATTATGGGTATCGTCATTGTTTACTCGACGTTTCTTTTGGGAATGAATTTTTTAGTAGATCTCCTATACGGTTATTTAGACCCGAGAATTCGATATGACTAGTCAATCTACCTCAAAACCAATTGTTGAAGGTACATCTCTTTGGCTTGACGCTTGGAAAAGGCTTAAGAAAAATCGAGCCGCCTATTTAAGTGGCATTGTCTTTGTTTTTCTAACCTGTCTATGTTTTATCGGTCCTTTTGTCATGAAAGCGATGGGATTCGCGTATGATGCACAGGATATTGCATATGGCGCACACTCGCCAACATTGAACCACTGGTTCGGCACAGACTTTTACGGAAGAGATATTTTTACGCGCGTACTGGTTGGCGCTCGTGTCAGTCTTAAGATAGGTTTAATCGCGGCTATCGTCTCAGCTATTGTAGGCACAATCTTTGGTTCCATTGCTGGATACGCAGGTGGAAAAATTGATAATTTGATGATGAGATTTGTAGATATTTTGTATGCTCTTCCTTACATGTTTCTTGTCATTATCTTTGTGACAATTACAGAAAATAAGGGTGAAACCGTACTATTTATTGCTTTAGGATTAGTAGGTTGGCTAACCACAGCTCGAATTGTTCGAGGTCAGGTTCTGTCACTAAAAGAAAGAGAATTTGTTCAGGCAGCGCATAGTATTGGTGTTCCTGCATATCTCATCATTTTTAGACATCTTATTCCAAATACACTTGGTCCCATTATTGTCTATTTTACATTAACTATTCCAACCATGATTTTACAGGAAGCCTTTTTGTCATTCTTGGGATTGGGGATTCAACCCCCAAAACCAAGCTTGGGTACTTTGATTAATGACGGCGCCAATCATATGATCGTTTTTTGGTGGGAACTTGTATTCCCAAGCTTATTTATGGCTGTGATGCTGTTTAGCCTTAATTTTCTTGGCGACGGTCTTCGTGATGCATTAGATCCACAAATGAAAAAGGAGTCGTGATGACACCATTAATATCGGTTAAGGGTTTAAAAACTTATTTTCGTACCGATGAGGGACTTGTTAAAGCCTGTGACAATATTTCTTTTGACGTCAACCCGGGTGAAATTTTGGGTGTTGTGGGAGAAAGTGGATCAGGTAAAACTGTCGCAAGCATGTCTATTCTTCGGTTAATTGCAGAACCTCCAGGGTATTTTGACGGTGGGGAAATTATTTTTGAAGGCAAAAATCTACTTAAATTATCTATGAAAGAAATGCGAGAAATTCGCGGAAATAAGATATCAATGATTTTTCAAGATCCCATGACGGCCTTGAATCCCTTCCTCAAAATTGAAACACAACTCACAGAAGTTTTGGTACAGCACAAATCGATGTCATTGGACAAGGCACGAGCGAAGTGCATTGAAATGTTAAAAAAAGTAGGTGTGTCTCTTCCGGAGAGACGACTAGACATGTATCCACATCAGCTTTCTGGAGGTCTAAGACAACGTATGATGATTGCGATGGCATTATTATGCCGCCCATCGCTTTTGATTGCGGATGAACCTACCACGGCTCTGGATGTAACTATTCAGGCTCAAATTTTAGAACTCATTAAATCCATTAATCAGGAATTCAACACCAGCGTTATTCTAATAAGCCATGACCTTGGTGTGGTCGCCGGAATGACGAATCGTCTCGTCGTAATGTACGCAGGAAAAATTGTCGAATCCGGTTTAACCGAAGATATTTTTAATAAGCCATCTCACCCCTACACAAAAGCACTTTTAAATAGCATTCCCCGAATTGATAAAGAGCAAAAACAGCTTGATCCTATCCCAGGATTACCACCATCACTTTCAAGCATTCCTACTGGTTGTCCTTTTCACCCTCGGTGCGCCTATGCTGTGGAAAAATGTAAAACGACTTATCCTGAGACTGCTTTTATTACAAGTGATCATATATCGAAATGTTGGGAGGTTTCGCGACTATGAGTTCTACGCTACTCCAAATAAAGGAACTCAAAGTCCATTTTCCAATGCCAAAAACATCGTTGTTTGCTCCTTCAAGCTCGGCCGTAAAAGCTGTGGATGGCGTCACGCTTGATGTAAAAAAAGGAGAAACCCTTGGACTAGTGGGCGAAAGTGGCTGCGGAAAATCAACATTGGGGCGAGCAATCCTCCAATTAATACGTTCCACTTCTGGGGAGGTGGTTTTTGACGGTGTTGACTTAACAAGACAATGGTCTCATCGTTTTGGGATTTGGAGACCAAAAGATCGCCTTCGTCGGCTTCGTCAGCGCATGCAAATCATCTTTCAAGACCCCTACTCCGCTTTGAACCCTCGTATGACTATTGAGAGTATTGTTAGCGAACCCCTTAAAACTTTTAATATTTTATCAGGGCAAGCTTTAAGGCAGAGAGTTCAAGAATTAATGGAAAAAGTCGGTCTCGATCCATCCTATATTAGACGTTATCCACACGAATTTTCGGGCGGGCAGCGGCAAAGAATAGGTATTGCCAGAGCTATCGCATTAAATCCTGATTTTATCATTGCCGACGAGCCCATTAGCGCCTTGGATGTCTCTATTCAAGCTCAAATATTGAACTTACTAAAAAAACTCCAAAAAGAGATGGGGATGACGCTTGTTTTTATCGCGCACGATTTAGCCGCTGTGAGACACATAAGCGATCGTGTTGCCGTCATGTATTTAGGAAAAATCGTGGAGCTTGGCGACACTCAAAAGATTATTTATGACCCATTGCACCCCTATACAAAAGCACTCATATCTTCTATTCCTGTTCCAGATCCTTTGTTAGAAAAATCTCGTAAGCGGACTATTTTAGAAGGTGAGATTCCGAGTCCTATTGACCCACCTTCGGGATGTGCCTTTCATACACGTTGTCCTATTATGACAGAAGCCTGCAAAAGCAATGTTCCAAAACTTCGAACCATCTCTGATCAATACGATCATGTTGTTTCATGCGATTTGGTTTAACTGCATTGCACTTTTTGTTAGTATAAGACATAAACATGAAACTCTTCCAAAGCTTTCAATTTAATGACTCCTCAACAAGAAAATCAATCGTAGAGAGTTGTTTTTTGTACATAGAACATAAAGACAAAATTACATTTGAAACGAAGTCACGCTTTGAGAGGCTGAAACCACAACTTGATGGTTCGGAGCCTAGGCTTGTAAAAACAGTTGAGCGAACGAAACTCATTGCCAACAAAAGTCATCAGTTACAGCATCTTCGCGTTGAGAATTCACTGCCGGATTTAAGCGACAGTAAAAGTATTTCGTCCACTGACTTTCTCCTCGACAGTGAACTATTAGTCGCGGTTCATCAGAAAGACGAATCCAAATCACAGGAGAATCACCGACATATTCAGAACCCAGTTTTAGTGCCTATGTTACTGATCACTCTTCCATCTTATTACTATTTCTTGCAAACCATTGATTGGCAAGAAAAGGAAAAGGTTATTTCTCGACGAACATTACATAGTACCTATCCCCGCTTTGTAGGGCCTTATCAGCAACAACTTTTGGCTAAGATTGAGTACAAATCCAAAGAAGAGGTAACTGTCACATGTTATGACACGATTCATAGCATCTTTGGAAATATTCTCGATACCGCAATAATAGATTACAACCTTATTGAAAGAAAGATTCGTCGCTTTTACTTTCCCCATTCCAAACTTGAAATATTCGCGGACTCTTCAAAAAGTAGCTCATCCAACATAAGTGAGATGCCACTCCCAAAACAAATTGACTTTGATCCCCCTCCTACTGTTATTGATCATGATCTGGAAGATGCTTTTGGCATAACCAAGGCCTATACGAATAAGACATTAAAAAACAAACAATCAATTGTTTACCTGGATATTTTTCGAGATTTAACCTACCTTCCTATTCCTCAATGCGTAAGAGATTCATTGAATATTTTTTACACAGAAAGAAATATAGCCTTTAGCTATTTGGAAACATTAGTCGGAAGGGTATCGGTATACAGAGATCCTCCATTTACCTATAAGGCTCTGCGGGATCTCATTGCCTCCTACTTTTCGTTCTTAAAACATAATAAGAGCTTTGAAGAATCAACTATCGTTTGTTTTGGATACTTTTCTCTAGTTCTTCCGCAACTTTTAAAAGACCTAGAATTATTGAATCCTATCGTGTTTATTTTACCCAGTTGGACCAGGAAACATCAGAATATTGAACAACAATATTGGCAAAGCAAATTTTCTGATTTGCGTATACTTGATTCAATCCATTGCTTAGCAGATCTACCGAACGCTTGTTTGGAAATTGTCGATACAAATGGTTCCGCGGATATGAAAAAGTCAAAGCATTGGGAAACAATGCTTATAGATTTAGAAAGAGATTTTTCTCTTTCTAAACTTCAAAATGGCGTGCCTGCGCCTTGGAGTCAAAAGGTTTCGGAAAAAATTCTTCTTTGGCCATCCTTGTGATAAGCAACCAAAATGTCTACGGATCAAGTCTTTATTCGAGCTTGTAAAAAGCTTTCGGTACCTCATGTACCTATATGGATCATGCGCCAAGCTGGCCGGTATATGAAAGAGTATCGCGCTGTTCGAGAAAAGGTAGATTTTTTAGAGCTTTGCAAAAATCCAGAGTTAGTGAAAGAAGTTACGCTCACAGCAGCAAACATGCTAGGCGTGGATGCGGCTATTATATTTGCAGACATCCTCCTAATCAGTGAACCTCTTGGTTTTCAACTGGATTTTTTAAAAGGAGAAGGTCCACGCATTCATAATCCATTTCGGCATAACCGTGATTTAAAACGATTGACATTAAATGCCGCCGAAAAGGAGCTGGCCTATGTTGGACAAGCGATTGAAAAAACGCGTCAGGCGCTACCGGATCAAAAAGCTCTAATAGGCTTTGCTGGCGCACCTTTTACGGTAGCCTCTTATCTTATCGAAGGTGGATCATCTAAGAACTTTGAGCATACAAAAATTCTTATGAAAAGCGATGCAGACACTTGGAATAGCTTTCTAGACTATATTACACAAATGACTTTCTCATATCTTCGAATGCAAATTGAAGCTGGAGCCAATGCAATACAACTTTTTGACAGTTGGGTTGGACTCCTTAACCGAAATGATTACAAAGACTTGGTTTTTCCTCACATTAAAAATCTCGTTACTCAACTTAAAAGCGCTTTTCCGGACATTCCACTTATTTATTTTGGAACCAACACCTATCATCTTTTAGATATTATCAATAAACTTCATGCTGATGTGATTGGAATAGACTCGAGGATAAACCTCTCCGAGGTCAGTGTGATGCTTAAAGATAAAGCTCTTCAGGGCAATCTTGATCCAGTTACCCTTCTTTGCGAACAGTCTATCATCAAGACTGAAACCGTAAAAATACTCAAAGAAATGCATGACCGATCGGGATATATTTTTAACTTAGGACACGGCATATTACCCAACACACCGTTCGAGAATGCAAAGTTTCTTGTTGACACGGTTCATGCCTATCAAAAATAAAAACACCATACGTGTTGGCATACTGGGTGCTGGAGTATCTGGTTTAAGTACTCACTACTATCTAAAAAAATGGTGTGATGAAAACAGGTTGCCCGTTGAAATCTCGGTAATTGAGAAAACTCAATATGTTGGTGGCGTTATTAGAACTGAATCTAAAAGCGGTTTTATTTTGGAGCACGGTCCAGACTGTTTTCTGACTGAAAAACTTTCTGCCTTAGATTTTATGGATGAGCTTGGACTTCGAAATGAACTCATTCCAACAAAAGCCCAGTATCGAAAAAGCTATATTCTTAAGAGAAACATGCTGTATCCGGTTCCAGAAGGCCTTTATTTAATGGCGCCGGGGAAACTGTTTCCATTTTTAGGCTCACCGCTTTTGTCCTGGAAAGGCAAATTGAGAACACTATTGGAGCCTTTTGTCCCGAGACGCTCGTCAAAAACAATGTTTGAAGATGAATCCTTAGCGTCTTTTGTAAAAAGGCGTTTTGGCCTAGAGATGTTAGAGCAAATTGCTCAACCAATGATTGCTGGTATTTACACTGCAGATCCAAACGAACTCAGTCTTCAATCTACGATGCCTCGATTTCTTGAGTGGGAGAAAAACTATGGCAGCGTGTTAAAAGCTTTACTACATCACAAACCTCAAAAGGGAACCAGTGGTCCACGATACAGCTTATTCTCCTCTTTTATTGATGGAATGGCGACACTAACCAACAAGCTTGCAGAGTTTGTTCCTGAAAACAATTTGTTTCTGAATCATACATTTAACGATTTGTCATGGAAGCAAAACAAGAAACAGTGGAATGTTGAAACAAAAACACAGAGTTTTGACTTTGATTTGCTTATTTCATGTCTTCCGTCTTATGAGATTATTCCAAAATTAAATAGATCTCATGCTTCTGAGAACTTTAGCCAAACAATCGACTATGCTTCATCAGCTGTATTACATTTTGCGTTTAGAACTATGGCTTTGACCAAGCCCTTTGGTGGTATCGGCTTTGTAGTGCCTTTTAAAGAAAATAAAGACATTATGGCATGTTCATTTTTAAGTCATAAATTTCAAAATCGAGCTCCAGAAGGAATGACTTTAGTACGCGTATTTTGCGGAGGAAAACTCAACGAAAAGCAACTTGATAAAACCGATTCAGAACTTACCGATAGATCTCTAAAGGAGCTTGAAGCTATTTTAGGACTCACCGAGCAACCTCTTTTTAGCACCGTGCACCGTTGGACCAAGCGAATGCCTCAGTACGTTATTGGCCACCAGAAAAAAATTGATAGCCTAAATGAATACGTCCACCAACTTCCAGCGTTTTATCTATGTGGAAATTATTTCAATGGTGTGGGCATCCCAGACGTTATTGCACAAGCCAAAATGACATCCGAGCGAGTCCTGTCATATCTCCAAAAAACTATGCGATCGTAATTTCTTTACAAAGATAAACATCTTGAATGGCATTTAGGATATCAATGCCTTCATTCATCGGCTTTTGAAAGGCTTTTCGTCCCGAAATTAATCCCATTCCGCCTGCTCTCTTATTTATCACAGCTGTGCGAACAGCATCGTGAAGATCATTTTTTCCAGACGCTCCACCTGAATTTATCAAACCTGAACGTCCCATATAACAGTTGGCAACTTGATATCGTGTCAATTCAATAGGATGATCTTTGGCCAAGGTGTCATATACTTTCGGCGAAGTTTTCCCAAACTTTTCAAGAGCATTGTAGCCTCCATTATTTTCGGGCAATTTTTGTTTAATGATGTCCGCCTCGATTGTAACTCCAAGATGATTCGCTTGACCAGTGAGATCGGCAGATACGTGATAGTCTTTATCTTTCTTAAAGGCAGGGTTTCGAAGATAACACCACAGTACCGTGAACATTCCTAGTTCATGAGCCTCGTGAAAAACACGACTAATTTCTATAATTTGTCTATGCGACTCTTGAGAGCCAAAATAGATTGTTGCACCAACACCACAAGCACCCATATCAAACGCCGACTTAACGTTCGAAAACAAAATCTGATCATAGGCATTTGGATAAGACAGAAGTTCATTATGATTCACTTTGAGTATAAACGGTATTTTATGGGCGTACTTTCGTGCGACTGAACCAAGCACACCATAGGTTGAGGCCACTGCATTACATCCTCCTTCAATGGCGAGTTTTATAATATTTTCAGGATCAAAATAGATAGGATTCGGGGCAAAAGATGCGCCTGCTGAGTGCTCAATGCCTTGATCGACAGGTAAGATGGAAAGGTACCCCGAACCAGATAGTCGCCCATGCATAAATACTTGGCGCAAATGTTTTAGCACATTAATAGGCCTGTCAGTATTGATACACACGCGATCAATAAAATCAGGACCCGGCAAGTGCAATTGATCTTTTTTAAAACCGGTACATTGATAGTCCAGAAGGTCTTTATTTGATCCCAAGTATTCAGCAATTTGTTCTATTTTTCCCATAATTTACT
>JAGRAY010000056.1 GCA_020434375.1 Bdellovibrionales bacterium
CACGAAGATGGTAAAAACGTTACTCACAAAACCATTGAAAGCCTTCTTAACTGGGACCCAAAGGCAGAGCCTCATGAAGAAATTTCGTTTACCCCCGCAAGAGTTCTTTTACAAGATTATACTGGCGTGCCAGCTATCGTAGACTTGGCTGCTATGCGTGACGCCATTATTAAACTTGGTGCGCCTGCCTCAGACATCAGTCCACTTGAACCCGTTGAGCTCGTTATTGATCACTCTGTACAGGTGGACAAGTTTGGGGGCCCAAAGTCACTTGAGCAAAACACTCAAATTGAATTTGAACGCAATAAAGAACGCTACGAGTTTCTCAAGTGGGGGCAAACTGCTTTTTCAAACTTTAAGGTAGTGCCGCCCAGCATGGGAATTGTACACCAAGTAAATCTTGAGTTTTTAGGTCGCGTTGTGATGACCAAAAGTACTGAGGGCGAAACGTTGATTTATCCAGACACGCTGGTAGGCACCGACTCTCACACAACCATGATCAATGGCTTAGGAATTCTTGGTTGGGGTGTTGGCGGCATCGAAGCGGAAGCCTGTATGCTTGGACAACCCACGGCAATGTTACTTCCACAAGTGGTTGGGTTCGAATTTAACGGGAAACTAAAACCTGGCGTTACTGCGACCGATCTTGTTTTAACAGTTACACAGATCCTTCGACAAAAAGGCGTCGTTGGAAAATTTGTTGAGTTTTTTGGGAAAGGATTGGAATCTTTGTCACTGGCAGACCGTGCCACTGTAGCTAATATGTCCCCTGAGTATGGTGCTACTTGCGGCATATTTCCAGTGGATCACAAAACCCTCGACTATTTAAAGCTAACCGCTCGAAGTGAACATCAAATAGAACTCATTGAAACTTACATGATCGAGCAAGGTTTATTTTATGATGCCTCAAGGCCCTCGGCAGAATACAGCGACACACTGGCGCTTGATCTGGGGGATGTTGAACCCAGCCTTGCAGGTCCCAAACGCCCGCAAGATCGTCTTAGTTTTTCGGGAGTGAAAACTACCACACAAAATGCCCTTGAAAACCGTGACAAAAACGCAAGCGTCAAAGTCACAACCAATAACCAAACTTTTGAACTTCGACACGGCGCAACTATCATAGCAGCCATCACGAGTTGCACGAATACATCGAATCCATCAGTTTTACTTGCAGCGGGTCTCCTTGCTAAAAAAGCGGTTGAAAAAGGTTTAAAAGTTCCTCCTTGGGTTAAAACCAGTCTTGCACCTGGATCCCGCGTAGTTACACAATATCTTAAGGTCACCGGACTTTCTGAATTTTTGGATCAACTAGGTTTTAATACCGTTGGATATGGTTGCACCACTTGCATTGGAAATAGTGGCCCCATTGACGAAAATATTTCAAAAGCCATCGACCAAAACAATCTTGTCGTCGCGGCAGTTCTGAGTGGAAATCGCAATTTTGAAGGGCGCGTGCACCCAAAATCGCGCGTGAATTATTTGGCCTCACCTCCGTTGGTAGTTGCCTATGCGCTGGCAGGCACAACAGATATTGATCTTTCAAGCCAAGCCCTTGGTAGGGATCAAAATAACCAACCCATTTACTTAAAAGATCTTTGGCCTTCACCTGACGACATTTTGCAAGCTATGAAATCCATCAATGCTGAAATGTTTAAAAAAGTCTACGCAGATGTATTTGAAGGAGATGAACTATGGAAGGCAATCCAACAAAAAACATCAGAAACCTATCCGTGGGATAAGTCATCAACCTATATTCAACATCCTCCCTATTTTGTCGATATGAAGCCTGACGCCGAAACAGTGACTGATATAAAGGACGCTAAAGTATTAGCCCTCCTGGAAGACAGCATTACAACTGATCATATTTCACCTGCGGGAGCTATCCCTCCTGAAAGTGCTGCAGCAAGATACCTTCAGAATCACGGTATTCTGCCCAAGGATTTTAATTCCTTTGGATCCAGGCGTGGAAACCACGAAGTCATGGTTCGCGGCACCTTTGGAAATATTCGCCTAAAAAACCAATTGGTCCCAGGTGTGGAGGGCAGCTTTACAAAACACATCCCATCAGGAAAACAAATGCTCATTTTTGATGCGTCAGAAAAATACAAAGTGACGAAAACACCATTGATTATTTTGGCGGGCAAAGAATATGGGTCTGGATCTTCCAGAGATTGGGCTGCTAAAGGCCCAAAGCTTCTAGGCGTAAGAGCAGTCATCGCACAAAGCTATGAACGCATTCACCGTTCGAACCTCATTGGCATGGGTATTTTGCCTCTACAGTTTAAATCTGGAGAATCCTGGAAGAGTCTAGGGCTTAGCGGTTTTGAAGACTACAACATTATAGGTATCGAAAAGCATATTGAGACCTTTCAAAAAGGACAGTCGCTTTTAGTCAAAGCAAGGAGTGACAAAGGCGAGGAAAAGTCGTTTGAAGCAATCAGCCGTATTGATACGCCCATGGAGGCTGTTTACTTTAAAAACGATGGCATTTTAACTTATGTTCTTAGACAAATGGCAAAGAGGAGAAAAGCATGAAACAGATAACGGTGAAAGATTTAAAAGACAAATTGGATCAAAAAGATGATTTCCTGCTTTTAGATGTTCGTGAAGCCTTCGAACGTGACATTTGTAAACTTGAACCAGACACTCATATTCCAATGAATGAAATTCAATCGCGCTACGGCGATTTACCAACAGACAAACCCATCGTCGTTTATTGTCGAAGTGGTCAACGGAGCATGAATGTCTGCAATTATCTTGAAACCCAGGGCTTTGAAGATGTTACAAATCTTCAAGGAGGTATTTTAGCCTGGGCCGACGAAATTGATCCAACACTTGAAAAGTACTAAAACTCGCCAATAGAAGCAGGTTTCGACGTAACTTGCTTTATCTATAATTTTCGATATGGTCGAGCCTTCTGCACGAGCAGAGAATTTAATTTAAGGAGGATTTTTAATGAAAAAGAGCATATTCGCAATTGCATTTGCTTTAGTTGCTTCATCAGCCATGGCCGATGAAGGTATGATGTCGACCGACAGCAAGTATAGACTTGGTGTTGATTTTGGCATTCCTTATTTTTTGACAGCCGACGGTAATAAAGTGAATGACCGTGGCAACATGAACCTTGGTGTTGATGGTCGATACTTTGTGACCGAAAACATGAATGTTGGCGGTCGCTTCAGCTATGACCTTGAAGACAGTAATGGATTCCGTCAGATCGCTGTGGCCCCTGGCGTGCAGTACCACTGGATGCCTGGCGAAACCTTCGTACCTTACGTACGTGGTGACCTTCCGGTCATTATTCAAGGTGCTGCAAATAGCGTAGCCCAAGATGACAAATTCGACTTTGGTATCTCTGCAGGTGCCGGCGTCGCTTGGAACCTTGGAAACACGATTGGCGTTGAGAATCTCTCGATTCGATACGACTTCAACCTTGGCTACACCTTTGGTATTTCTGATGCCGTACCAGTTCTCGGCTTAGAATTCGCCAAGGTAGGCGTAGACTACAGATTCTAAACTAACTATTATTTAGTTTGAGTAAAAAAGGAGGCTTCGGCCTCCTTTTTTATATTTTCATCTTTGAACACCAGCTTGCCACGTAAGGCAACTCCCATAAAGCACTTGCAACATATATAATAAATTAAATATAAGTTGAAACACCAAAGTAAGTTTTGGAAGTTGCCTACTGGCTCCGTCGCTACGCTCCAAGTCGCCATACGTCAATCTTCCAAAATTTATGCTGTATCAACTAAAACTTCAAATATAGTATTTTAAGTTCAATTTTTTTAATGAATTTTTAGCAAAAACCCAATCGTAATACTTGCCTTTACGTTTCGTCGTGATACGTCATTCAAGGCACTGAGGGAGGAAACAATGTTCGGCAAAAAAGTCTTATGGATGATATTGATCTTAGCTTTTACGCTCTCAACCACCACACCCACAATTGCTCAAAACGAAGTCATTGATGAGAGAAGTCTTCAGCTGGCTCAATTTCAAAGGATACAAGAAGACCTACTGGATGCTCTAGATTCGGGTGCTCTAGGCGCGACAGATAAGTTAATGGGCCAATTAGCATCATGCAATAGTGCACTTGAAGCTTACAATAATGCAATTAATCGCCGTAGTTTAGTGGCCGGAGGTATTGGTACGATCGGCACTTTTCTTCTTGGAACAGGAATTGGCGTCTGGACAGGTAACGGTTACTTGTCATTTAAAATTTCGGAATATAGTCCATTGGTTGGTTTACTCATCGTTTTAGGAATAAGAGCTTTTTATAAAGTAGACACCATTGACCAACCAAATGTCATCGCGTGGACGAGTGCTTCATCCGATGAGAGACATGTCATTATAGCAGGATTTGTCCTCGACCGAGCAAAGTTACAAGATCTCTCAAACGTATCTATTGTAACATCTGGTGTAACATCTAATGTAACACCTGGCGAAAGTGAAAGAAAAAGCAAGCTGGTCAAAACAACAACCGGCAAAGGCGAATCGAAACAAGCATCGTACCAAATCGGCAATGAGTGGCTGCAATCAGAACATGAACAGTTAAACTGTGAGTTAGAAGATCTGCTGGCAAAATATGACTGCAACCAGTATTAACTGAACACAAAGCTGTTTCAGGACGAGCTGTGAAATTTGAAAAACAAAATGGCTTTGTACTTCTGAGTACGTTGTTTTTTCTAACCCACGTCACGATCGCTATGGCTCAAGATGCTCAACAATCTCTACTTCGGCTCGGTATTTTTCCTTTTGACGACTCGGCGCCAAATAGCCAATTTTACATTGACATGGAGGCTGGGCCTGAAAATCTTGTCGTTTATGATTGGGTCCCACTTAAAAACGGTGAAAATCCCTTGAGTTCACAAACAGCTACCAGACAAATGTATGGAAAACTATATCAATGGGTTCCTCAAATTCGAACGTATTACAAATACAGACTCTGCGATAAAATCAAGCGACGAAAAAGCAAAGAATCATCTCTTCCCAAATGGATTGATTATGAAAAACTTTCAAGGGAATCCACTGTGCTGTGGCAAATAGCTGACGATATTTCTTGCTACCTGTTTGCAGAAGATCGATTTTACTACCTTGATCCATCTATGGATCAACTTCTTCATCTAGATGATTTGTTGGGTGATGTCTTGGTTGTTGGTTATGCGGGTGGTATTGCCTTATTTGCAGGTGTTAGCATTTTTGGATCAGCAGCTTCTGAAACATCCATTCAGTGGCTTTGGCAACTTAAACAAGGTGCGCTGTCAATTGGCACAGGTTCCCTTGCTCATCAATACATTGTACCTTTGTTAGACGAAAACATTCTTCATTCGAGCTCTTTTGAATGGCTAGATTGGATTTCTGTTGCATATCACAAGAACACCCAGGAAGCGACAAGCTATGCTGTGCTTTCTGGTCAGGCAATCATTCACTCGCCTGTGATTGGTCGATACTATCTCAAAGCTGGTGCGGATATTTTGGATCTCCAAAAAAAGATGAGACATTTTTTTGTCGAGAAACCTGAAGAATGGGCATCAGAAGTAAAAACATACGTTCCATCGGCATTATCCAAGGAGTCATGCGGAGAGCATGTCAACCTTACATACCATCCAAACGCATTGACTGAAGCAACATCTCGGTTCTCAACTCTGATTAATGCATTTTTCCAAGAAGTTTGGAAAGCAGCTCAGTCGGACTACATGATCAAAGGCACTATTTTGGTCGATTAGATTGAAAAAAGTGTTCGCATAAATTTCTCAAAGCCCGCAAAGACGTCTTCGTTGATAAGCAAGAAAAAGCATAGGCAATTATATTGAGGTAATGTTTCCGTATTCTCTGCGCGGCATTGAATTGTCAGTCTACAATCACCTGTATATTCGCTTGGTCGACCAAAAGGTCGAGCATTTTTTTGACGCGCTCCGCAAGATCTAGCTTTCGAGTTTCTGAAATCAAAGCTCCTTCAACCTCGTTTCGAATCATCGTGAGCATTTGGTTGCGATCTTCTGGTGTAATTCGATTCAAGAAAGTGTCATTCTCAAATAAAAATCGATGATTCAAATCCAAAGAGAGAATTTCAGGTTCGGGTAATGTTAACGCTATATTGTTTTTTGAATAAATCTGTATATTTGCCTTCTTAAGATCGTAACCTATGAGCGCGTGCCCTTCTGTCATTATCAAACTTTTCTGCCTAGTAAATGGCAGCGTCATGCTCATCATTCGAAGATTATCTTTGTTAACTTCAAAGACCTGAGAAACCTGAATGTCTAATAGCGCAAGCTTTAAAACTTCTTGAACAAAGGTGGTTAATTTAGAGCTTTCAATTCTCTGGCGGTCCACATCTGTCTTAGCTTTCCATAAAAACCCTGAAATAATGGCTAAAATGACGATGCTTGCCAGAAGAAAAGACCTTATAAATGCTTTCATAAGACCTTGATTATATGTTACTGAAGAACAATGCGAAACGTAATGTGTAAAAAATATGGCGAAACTTTAGAAGGCCTAGATTCCCCCCCTTATCCCGGTGAACTCGGACAAAAAATATTTGAATCCATCTCAAAAAAGGCCTGGGCTGACTGGATGGAACATCAAAAAAAGATCATCAACGAACTTAAACTTACAGTATTTAAACCCGAAGCGCAGGAAATTCTAAAACAACATGCAGAGGAATTCTTTTTTGGCACACCCCAAAAATTTGGCGACTAGTGTTATTTAGAGATTTCTGCTGCAAGGGCATCAACTGTCAGTTGACCAAAGTATTCTCGCCCGTCTATGTAAATCGCAGGTGTGCCCTTTATTTTTTTTTCTTCGCCTTCGTTAATATTGGCTTTAATGGCTGAAAGGGCGGCGGAGCCACCCAGGCAATTTTCAAATTGATCCTGTTTAAGATTTAACATTTTCGCAAACTCAACAAAAATACCATTTGAAAGATTTTCCTGATTCTCAAAAATGAGATCGTGAAATGGCCAAAACTGATCCTGCACAGACGCACAATAAGAAGCTTTGGCCGCCTGACAAGCATAACCATGCATTTTGTGCTTAACGTTTTTGTTGCAGGACGAATCAAGCGGGTAGTATTTATAGACAATTTTTACCTGGCCGCGATATTTTTTTTCTAAATCGTGGAGGATATGAGCTGCTTGCCTGCACATCGGACACTGAAAATCGCTAAACTTAATAATGGTGTGCGGACTCGAAGCCAAACCTAAAGTTCGCTTTTCCTCTAGTTGAAATTTGTGGTCGGTATCGCCTGTTAAAGTGCGCCCCAGCCAACGAGGATAAGTCAAAAGCATTAAAAGCGCGCCCATAATATAAACCCAATGCAAGGGCTCCAATGCTTCTTTAAGTTGAACTTTAAGGCTTTTACCGCTTTGCTTAAACTCTCGCCTTGCCAAATAAGCAGATACCCAGAGCACCAAACTAACCCCATAAAGAACTGTGCAGTAAGGACAAAGAGACTGAATAATAAAAACAGATACACCTGCCAAAACAATAGTTGGCAAAAGAGCGAACGTGCTAATGGCATAAAGAACATTTAGCTCAGATTTCAAAAGGTTCATCAAAGTGTTTTTAAGAGACCCAAGAATGAACAAGAATACAAAGCCGTAAAACAAAAGGCTATACAATGACCATGGTATTTTGAACAACGTAGAGTATTGGGGGTTTTCAAGAGCCTGACAACTAAAAACCCCGGTTTGAGAGCAAAAGGCGCGTTGACCATGTAAATCGTGTGACCAAAAAATAAAAATAGAGTCGAGAATACCAACAATAACCGCGCACAGAGCCACAAACAAATAAAGGTGGATTCTTGACGATTTAGCTTTTGATGGGCTTTCTTGATTCATCGAACTTACTAACTAGATTAGTCCTTTTTCCCCATTTGCTCACGAAATTTTTGGATCTTTGAAGTGGGCAGTTGACAATGACCTTCTTCACACAAATAGGCCAAATCGGTCTTTGCCGTTTTTCCACCTATAAGGGTTGGCATTGTTTTTTCGAGCTTGGTGCGCTCAGTGTCTGACTTAAGATGATAAAAAGTCGTATTAAACATGACACTTTCTCTCAAGACACCTAAAAGTTCAAAAGCCGTGTCTGAGTTTCCAGTAATAATAATTTGCCGAAGTGGAGTTTCAAATTGCATCAGTCCTACAAGCATTTGCGGTGAGACGGTCGGCGTGTTTTTTACTAACGAAAGAAAATAGCGAAGCAAATGATTTTGTCGGGTTCTATACTTTTGCTGATCCGTCAGCGCAAACAGCGTTTGAAGATTTAAAAGTGATATCGAATTTGCTGAAGGCTCCGCGCCATCATAGTAGGGTTTTTCTTTGGCAAGGAGTGTCTCGTGCTGAGGCGAAGTCATCAAATAGCCACCTTGATCTTTATCCAAAAACTCTTGATCTTGTCTTTCTTGAAGCATAATAGCTTGCTCTAACCAAATGCCCTCTGAGGTCACCTGAAAAAGCTCTAGCAGCCCTTGGATAAAAAATGCGTAGTCGTCAAGATATCCTAAAATGGCATTTCTTTTTCCTCGATAACTTCGATAAAGAAAGCCGTCTTCCATCATGACCTGCAACACAAATTCCGCTGACTTCTTCGCTGCTACAAGATACGATTCTTCGTTAAAAACAAAGGCCACTTTTGCGAGTCCCGCGATCGCAAGGCCGTTCCATGCTGTAATAACTTTATCATCACAAAGAGGCGGTATTCGCTTTTTTCTTACGTTGTATAGCTTGCCTTTGATTTGTTTAAGCGCCTCATAGTCTCGACTTAGTATAGGCTTGTTTCTAAACAATATATTTTGACCTTCAAAATTCCCTTCGGCGGTGACAGGGTAATAGCTTTGAAACAACTCTAGCTCTTTTGGCGTCAAACTTTCATCGACTTCTTTCTTCGACCAAACAAAGTACTTTCCTTCTTCGCCCTCGCTATCGGCATCGGTTGCTGAATAAAATCCGCCTTCTTCCGACTGCATCTCGCGAATGAGATAATTTGCCGTTTCCATCGCCGCATATTTAAATTCGTCGTCTTTTTTAAGCTGAAAAGCTGTACCATAGGTTGCAATCAATTGCGCATTGTCGTAGAGCATTTTTTCAAAGTGGGGAACCAGCCACTCAGAATCGACAGAATAGCGATGAAATCCACCAGCAAGGTGGTCATACATACCACCTTGAACCATCTTTCTAAGCGTAAACAAAGCCATATCTTTCGCCTCTTCTTTATCAAAGGCAAAACCATAGTTGATCAAAAAATTTAAAACACTCGGGCGCGGAAATTTCGGAGCCATACCGAAACCACCATTTGTGGCGTCAAAGTCTCTAAACAAATCGGTATAGGCTTTGACTTCTAAATGCTCCGGAAAATTTTGTGACGGGCTGATACGTGGGTTAAAATGAGATGCTAAATCTTTCGCAACTTGAGTTGATTGCTTTTTAATGTCTTCTTGTTGATTTTGAAATACTTGATGAAGACGCTCTAAGACCTCTATAAAACCCATTTGTGCACCACGTGCGCCAGCTCTGGGAGGAAAATAGGTGCCTAGATAAAACGGAATTTGATTTGGCGAAAGCCAAGCACTCAATGGCCATCCGCCATGGCCCGTCGTCATTTGAACTGCTGCCATGTAAATGGCATCGATGTCTGGTCTCTCTTCTCGGTCAACTTTGATGGATATATAGTGCCTGTTGAGATACTCAGCGATTTCCAGGTCTTCAAATGATTCGTGCTCCATGACATGACACCAGTGGCACGTCGCGTAGCCAATACTAACAAATACAGGTTTATTTTCCAAGACAGCGAGATCGAAAGCTTCAGAACTCCATGCAAACCAGTTTACTGGATTATGGGCATGTTGAAGCAGATAGGGGCTTGTTTCAAAAATGAGTCGGTTCGTATATTTTGGGGTGCCATCATCGTTTTTGTGGAGGACTCTCGTATCATCCAAAAGTTTTACACTTTGATTGGCGATCTCAAATTTTTCAATTTGAGATTTTGAAAAAATGACACCGGGTAACACGGCC
>JAGRAY010000057.1 GCA_020434375.1 Bdellovibrionales bacterium
TGGCGGCATTAACCTTGAAGATATTAAAGCCCCAGAATGTTTTGAAATTGAAACCAGATTGAAGGCAGAGTTAAAAATTCCTGTTTTTCATGATGATCAACATGGAACAGCGATCATTTGTGCTGCAGCCTTTATGAATGCCTGTGAAATCACGAAAAGAAAACCAAAATCTACGAAGGTGGTTTTTAATGGAGCCGGAGCGGCTTCTATCGCCTGCGCAAAGCTTTTATTAAAGCTCGGTGTTGCCCTTAAAAACATCACTATGTGCGACTCTAAAGGGATCATTCATACTGAACGTACAGATCTCAATGAATACAAAGAACAATTCGCGGTCACCACAAAAAAACGAACTCTTTCTGAGGCTGTTGATGGCTCAGATGTTTTTATAGGATTAAGTGTGGCCGGAGTGATGACTCCCGATATGTTAAAAACCATGAATAAAAAACCCATTGTTTTTGCCATGGCCAATCCTGACCCTGAAATTTTACCTCCTCTTGCTCTTGCCACACGAGAAGACGTCATTATGGCGACAGGAAGATCTGACTTTCCGAACCAAGTGAATAATGTATTGGGTTTTCCAAGTATTTTTAGAGGAGCTTTGGATGTTCGAGCCACTTGCATCAACGAAGAAATGAAACTTGCTGCCGTTCATGCCTTGGCAGATCTTGCTCGTGAAGATGTTCCTGAAAGTGTTTCTTCAGCTTATGACAACCGCTCTTTCCATTTTGGACCTGACTATATTATCCCTAAGCCCTTTGACCCTAGAGTGATTATGAAAGTCGCTCCCGCTGTGGCTAAAGCGGCTATGGATTCAGGGGTGGCACAGAAAAAGATTGAAAGCCTTAAAGCATACGAAGAACAACTCGAAGCCCTCCAAGGGTTTAAACGCAGCTTTATTCGAACAATTATTAATCGCGTGAAAAGTAAAGCAAAAGGGAAAGAGCTTCCTATTTTGGTTTTTCCTGAAGGCCGAAGCTCTAAAATTTTAAAGGCACTGGCTACTGTTCAAGAAGAAAAAGTCATTCAGCCTTTGATTTTAGGTCATCGAGATTCTGTTCTTGCCCGAATGAAAGAACTCGAAGTCATGCAACTGCAAGATATTCCCATCATTGCTCCCATTGAACACCCAAAGTACCAAGAGTATACTGAAAAATTTTACCACCAAAGAAAACGTAAAGGAGTCATGCATGCAGAAGCAGAACGCCTTATGTCCGACCCCTATTTCTTTTCAGCCATGATGGTTCAAAACGGTGATGCCAATGGCTTAATCTCAGGAGCCACTCATAACTATGCCGACTGTGTTCGACCCATACTTCAAATTATCGGCACCGGAAGAAGAAAAACTGCCTCTGGTTTAAACATTGTGATTCACAATGGTCGATTTATATTTTTTGCTGACACTACGGTAAACATTGACCCCACTGCTGATCAGTTGGCGACGATTGCCATCCACGCCTCTCGGGTAGCTGCACACTTTAATTTAGAACCAAGAATTGCCATGTTAAGTTATTCTAACTTTACAGGGCATCCAGGGCTACCCGATAAAATGCAAAAAGCTGTTCAAATTGTTCAAGAAAGATACCCCAATCTTATTGTTGATGGCGAAATGCAAGCCGACACCGCCGTCAATCCAAAAATTACTGAAAAGATTTTTCCTTTTTGTAACATCAAGGGTGGAGCCAACGTTTTGGTTTTCCCTAATCTAGCGGCAGGAAACATAGGATATAAATTAGTTCAGCAGCTAGGAGGAGGAGAGGTTTTAGGACCATTTCTTATGGGTGTAAAAAAGCCGGCAAATGTCTTACAAAGAACCTGTACTGTAGATGATGTTATCAATACCATTATTTTGACGGCCTTAGAAGCCCAGGCCTACCAGGAGAGAGTCACTGTCCAATAAGAACAATCATGACCTATCCAATAAACCTGATGCTGACCGAGCCATCGTTGTGGGAGTGGGCTTAAAAAGTGAAGACTATACGGAGATAAAACAAAGCCTGAGTGAGCTTGAAGAACTCGTTTATGCTGCCGGTGGTGAAGTCCTAGGAGTTCTTGCTCAGAGTCTTGAAAAATACCAGCCAGCTACCCTTATTGGCTCTGGCAAAGTGCAAGAGATCAAAGAGCTCGTCGAAGAGACGAACAGCAATCTCGTGGTCATTGATCACCACATCTCTGGGATACAATCCAGAAACCTAGAAAACGAAATTGGTGTTCGAGTATTAGATCGCTCTCAATTAATTTTAGACATTTTCGCGCTGAGAGCACAATCCTACGAAGGAAAGTTACAAGTAGAGCTCGCACAGAAAATGGATCAACTCCCAAGAATGGTCGGAGGATGGTTAGGCTCTCTTTCTCGACAAGGAGGAGGAATAGGCACCAGAGGCCCAGGAGAGTCTGCCTTAGAAATCGACCGAAGAAGAATCAGAGAAAAGATTCGATTGATAAAAAACAAACTCAAAGAAGTAGAAAAAAGCCGTGCTCAACACCGCGCCAAAAGACAAAGACAGAAGATCACTCACTTTGCCCTTATTGGTTATACGAACTCAGGAAAAAGCACTCTGTTAAATCAGCTCACACATGCGCAAGTGATGGCCAAAGATCAAGTGTTTGCCACGCTCGATCCGACCACCAGAAAAATCTATTTACCAGAAATTGGCGATGCGGTTTTAACAGATACTGTGGGATTTATACGTAAACTCCCCACCCATTTAATCGATGCCTTTAAAGCCACCTTAGAAGAATCCAGAGAAGCTGATGTACTCTTGCATGTGATCGATCTCTCTAACCCTCAAATGGAAAAACACATAGAAGTGGTTAATGGATTAATTCACGAGTTCGGCTGGCAAGACAAACCTCTCATTTATGTTTTTAACAAAGAGGATTTAGCCTCTCCGGAGATAAAATTTCGAGTGAAAGAATCCCCCAGAGTCTTTGTAAGTGCGCTGAAACAAGAAGGATTAGAGGATCTCAAAAAACAAATGATTGAGATCGCCAAGTCTTTTAGCTCAGAGGTCGAACTGTTTTTTGATCACAATGATGAACATCTTGTATTTAGTTTGCAGAGAGAAGCTAAAGTTGAAAAAATTGAAAAAAGCACACTAGGGACAATTTGTGTTGTTCGTCTCAATGAATTACAAATTCAACAGTGGTCTAATTTTATTGTCAGAAAATAAAACATCTATTTCTTATATTTTTTATTTCTTAGCTTTCTCAACTCTTCTCTCTGCTTGCTCGTTAAACCCCGTTGAGCTAAGAATTGATAATAAATGAATATTCCATATTGATCTGTTTTCTCTCCAGGTTGCTCCGAAAAGGCTTTAGAATAATTCAATCGAATCCCTAAAGGAAATTCACTTACAAAATTTTGAATGTCTATTCCTGTAGTTAAACCATGAATGGTCACAGTGGACGCCGAAGTGGTCATGGGAGCGTTAAGTTCTGTATAGCGACCGGGGTCTCCTACCGAATACCCAGAAAAAAGAGAAGCAGACACGTTCAAGAAGCTGAACACCTTACGACGGTATCCTGTTGAAAAGAAAACTCTATTTACTCCTTCAATTAATCGATAACCTTGATCTAAACGAACATATTTTTCAAAATCGTTGAAAAGTGAAAACTCCAAATAATTTTTTGGGGAAACCTGACCATATATAGTCAATCCCGGAGATATTTTATAATTATTACCTATAAAATTTTCAATTTCTGGGTTGGTTTTAATGGCATACCCACCCAGTTGACACCAAACATCACCATTACGAGGTTCGATGTTTGCGAAACTCAAATTTGGAGGTAGAAATATGGCCCAAATGAAAATTAATTTGCTTATCCTACTTATTAGTAATCTCATCTTTTTTAGTTTTCTCTCATTTGCGGCAGAATCTCAACTTATAGATAAACTTATTGTTGAAAATATTGAAGTCTCTGAAAAAGTGGACTCCATGGCTGACACGCTTGATATTTGGCTGGCGACAAAGCGCCAAACCTTAGAGCCCAATAAAACAAAACTCATTTTAAAAAATGACTTTGTCTCAAAAGAAAATTCTGAGCTTGAGTATACGCCCTATATCGATATTGATCTGCATTTGCCACAGCTGCAAGAAAAGTGGCAAATATCTTTTAGTAACTATGATAGACTTGAAGATGAAAGAGAATCCTTTAAAAATTCTAGTGGACATTCACAACTCGATCAAAAAAACTACTTAGGCCTTTCTTTTACTAGAAATATAGGGAATCTTGATTTTTCTTTTCATCCCCAATTTGACCTAGGTAGCAAACTCTACACTCGCTATATTTTACAGTTGCAAAATGTAATGCTAAAAAAAGCAAAGCACCAATTCAATACCGTATTGAAGTTTATCGGAGATACAGAAAAAGGAGTGGGGCAAATCGTCTTGTGGGAATACAGATTTGAATTTTTACCTCATTGGACTTTCAACCAAGCTCTTTTAGAAGAGTATTTTGACGGTACCAATGAGTTTGTGTTTTCAACCAGGACTGGAGTCACTCGGTCTTTTTTACGTCGAAGAAGTCTTGGCCTTGTATTCAATACCACCTCAAACAACCGTCCCTCCTATCACCTGGCTCAATACAGTATACAAATGCCTTGGCAGCATGAACCTCTCAAAAATGTATTTCGATACGAAGTGACTCCCTTTGTTGAATTCAAAAAAGAAAATGCCTTTGTCGACGTTCCTGGTCTAGCATTATCTACGGAAATACAGTTTTAAGAACCCTGTTTTTCGTCTGTTTTTCTAGACCTTGGCCCTAATTTATTTCGTCATTTAAATAAATCGACTTCTTTGGCCGACAAGCCATTTATGAAAAAGTATTTTAGAGCAGCTTTAATTAGAACTTTGCAATTTATCGTTGCCTATTTGGCATTTTTTATTGAAGTCAGCATAGGTCACACAGCCTCGGTCGCATTCTCTGTGGAGTATCACCTTCTCGCAGACATTTGCCAAAATCCTATGCCTCGCCAAGAGTGCTTTCAAATTCCCAGTGAAAAACAATGGGACCAATGGGTAGAAAAAACACAGTCTCAAAGAGAACCTGCAACGGCCACAAGCTCACCTCTTGGTTTCCCTAGTGTTCCCCCGCCGGGGGCCTACAACTCTGGTTACCCCTTTGGGGCCAACCTTTATGGTGGTGCTGGATTTTGGGGTGGCGCTAATCTTCAATATAGTATTCCAGGAGTTACCGCTGGAATAGGTTCTGGCTATGGAGCCGGCGGTCCTTATATTTTTGATCAATATCCTTATAGAGTAAACCCAGGGGGCATCAATCAATTTTGGTGGGGCATGGGAAATATGCTCGGCCAATGGGGAACCACATGGGACAACCCCACTCCTGGCAGTAATTGGAGAGAGAAAACCAGTACGAGTCGTCGAAAATCAAGCTCTCGCCGCAAAAGCAGCAGAAGACACTCCCGTCGAGATCGTGACCGATCCGATCGAGGAAGTGTAACGAGTCGTCCTCCTGTCGTCATCTCACCGGCTCCTTGTACTCCAGATTGTGTTCAACAACAGCCTTGTACAGCCCCAGGCTGCCAAGGAGTGCCTGTTCCAGCACCACCGATTGCCACCTCACCAGGAACAGAATCAGCTCCCACTCCTATTCCCGCTCCGCCACCAGCACCTCCCGTGGTGACTAACGACTGTATCGCTGGCGTCGACTGCGGCACCCAAGCACCAGCGCCTGTTGAAGAAAGAACCATCACACCCTTACCACCAGTAGAAGATCGAACCCCTCAAGTCCCCGTTGTTGAAGCCACACCAGTGCCCACACCTTGCCCTGATGGCAACTGTCATGCCCTTCCTGTAGCTGAACCTGTGGTAGCGGCTCCTGACTGTAAGGGCGCCGACAAAGACAGTAAAGAACTTTGCCCTGACAACTTTACCGAAGCGACCGTGACCGAAATTTGCGAAGATTGCAAAACCACTTACCCAGGACCTCTTGCTGATGAGCTTATTAATCCACAAAAGGCCGTTCCCACTTGCGAAGAACAGGGCAAAAAAGATCGTGACCTTTATGCTCATGTAAAAGGTTGGAATTACAAAATTCCTGAAGGCAAGAGCAATATTTGGTCTTGCATTCACCTGGCTCAACAACAAAATGCCGGAATGAAATTTTTGTACTGTGACGGAAACAAAAAAGAAACCGTTTATCAAGGTCCCTGTGTAGATAAAAAGTATACGGATAAAGTGACTGAGGCCTTTTTAAAGGTCAGTGAATGTTTAGATATCCCTGAAGATGAACTCTTTCCAATCATCAACACGGAGTCCTCATTTCATGTCAATGCCATTAATCCCGAAGAAGAGAATAAGGCGAGCCTTGGAATTACTCAAATCCACAACACTCAAGCCTATGCCGATATATACAATGATCTCACCAATCATGGAAGACTTCATGATAAGTGTCCCGACCTAAAAAGTAAGTTTTTAAATTCATCCAAATTAAAAAAAGAACAAAACAATTACTGTGCTTTTGTAACCACCAAAAATGATGAAAATCCTTTAAAGAATTTTTATCTTGGCGCACTTGCTTATAAGCGTATTGCTTCAAGAACTATTGATTATTCAACAGATGTTAGCTCTCCAGCTCTTAACAATCGATGTGGGGAGAGAGGTAAAGATCTACTGGCTTTGATCAACAAAGATGAAAAAAGGTATAAGCAATTTCGCTTTTACGCCTATCATGCAGGAGCTGCTGGTGCCATCATGGAGTATTGCTCTTATTTAAATTATATGGCCGAAAAGAAACAGACTCCTAATGATAATTTAATGGCCGAAGGAGACGGAAGTTTTATTGACTATCTTAAAAAATTCCGTCGCAAAGATAAAAAAGCCTACAATGGCAAAAACTATGAAGGTCCGAAAGATATTGTAAAGTACAACGAAGACTCTAAAAACGCTCATGACAGAGTTCTAAAAGAAGGAAACTGCCCCGATGTACCACGTAAATAAATTTTTTACTCTCTTCTTATCCTTTATTCTCACTTTATTTGTTGTGATCTTTTACTCTAACGTGGCACTGGCAAACTACGACGCCAACAAACTCGATCAACAGGTTAATGCCGCCATACAAAAAATAAAAAGCAACAACCAAGCCCAAGCTCGTGCTGAATTTGAAAGATTGAAAAAGTATATTTTTTCTCTGAAAAACGACGGCCATGGCGGAAAGTACGTCCATTTACTAGGTCTTAAAATGGCTTTCTCAAACATCGACGCCAATAAAGTAAAAAAAACCGACTGCCCTGGGTTAAAATCTCAGTTGGAATTAGACTTCGCTCCCAATAAACCTAAAGCCAATTGGCCAAAGCATCTGAATCAATCTATGCAAGCTCTTGATTCACTTTGTTCGAAATTATAATTCTATATAAAAATCCCTAGTGCTTGAGCCATTTTAACCCACCGATGATCGTGGGTGACCAATCTCGCCGGCTGCATAAGTTGCTCTAGAGGAGCTGCTATGACCTCTCCGTTTCTGAAAACGGCGGCCATTCCCCATTTCTTCTCATTCACCAACTGGCTCACTGTTACCCCCATCGCTAGGGTTAAAAAACGATCCGTAGTGGTTGGGGATTTTGCCCTTTGTAAATGACCCAAGACCACTTGACGACCTTCCCATTCGGTTTTTTCGTCAATCCAATGGGCTAATGAATGAGCTATGCCTCCAAACCTCTCTGCTTGAGGAGCTCCTTCCACTCGAAACTGCACTTCAACATCTTCGCCAAGAGCATGGGCACCTTCAGCAACAACTCCAACCACTCCTCTTTTATGCTTTTTTTGCTCTTGAATAAATTTTAAAAACTGATCTCGGTCAAAAGGTCTCTCTGGGATTAAAATAAAGTCTGCATAAGAGGCCAATCCTCCTCCCAAGGCGATCCATCCAGCCGTTCTTCCCATGGTTTCAACAATGATCACCCTATTGTGAGCATTCGCTGTGGCTCTTAAAGCATCAACACTTTCTGCAACCACAGAACAGGCCGTATCGTAACCAAAAGTAAAATCAGTTCCTGACAAATCATTATCAATGGTTTTAGGAACTCCTATAATTTTAATGTCTTTCTCAAATTGTTTTAATCCAGAAAATGTACCATCTCCACCTGCGACAACAAGGCCATCGAGTTCAAGTTTTTTGAAACATTGTAAAAACTCTTGTTCTCTCCCCTCCGTTCCGCACTTATTGGTCGTTCCCAAAAAAGTACCAGCTTCGGCATGAAGACCTTCTAAGTTTTTAGGAGACAACGGAATCATTCGATTTTCAAAAATCCCGAGAAATCCTTCTTCGATCCCAAAAACTTCATGACCTGATTGTATAAGAGTTTTTCCCGCGGCCTCAATGATTCCGTTTAGCCCTGGAGCATCACCGCCACCGGTGAGTATACCAATTCTCATAATCTCTCCCCTATTTAAGTCCCACTGTAATCAGTGATAACTTTTTTACCTAAATAAGAAAGCTTATGCTACAGATTTATTGTTGTTTTGAAATTTTTCTTTTTCGCTGATAAATTGAATTAAAGTCTCTAAATCAAAAGGTTTTTCCAAATGAAAGTCCACAGTTCGGGCTTTTCTTTGACTGGCATTTAGAACCATTCCTGTCATGAGCACGACCTTAGTTTCTTGATTGACCCTCTTTACTTCTTTTGAAAACTCAATTCCGTCAAACCCCAACATTTTGAGATCGGTAAAAACTATATCAAAATCATGTTTTCTAATAGCTCTTCTCGCTTCTACCTCATCGCCAGCA
Source organism: Bdellovibrionales bacterium (assembly GCA_020434375.1). Lineage (GTDB taxonomy): Bacteria > Bdellovibrionota_G > JALEGL01 > JALEGL01 > JAGRAY01 > JAGRAY01. The sequence goes on from JAGRAY010000057.1 coordinate 8,746, forward strand.
CACTCCACTACAAACTCATAAGATTCTAAAACCTCTTGTAGGAAGGCTCTAATTTCTGACTCATCGTCAACAACTAAAATCTTACTTTTCGCCGACAATTTAATGTGGTTTTGATTTTTTTCTTTTCCAAGCTCTGTAGTAGGATCAGTCGATAAACTACTCTCAACTTCGATAAGCGGAAATTCAATTTTAAATGTTGTTCCTGAATGAGGTCGAGTATCGACTTTAATATCTCCCTTCATTTCAAAAACTAACTGAGACACTATTCCTAGTCCTAACCCTGTGCCTTTTCCGATCTTTTTTGTAGTAAACAAAGGTTCAAAAATTTTAGGCAAAACATCTTCTGGAATTCCACATCCGTTATCAGCCACATACAGTTTTACCTTTTTTGAGTTTCGATTGACCTGCAAAGAAATATCAATACTACGATCATCATATCCTTCAGTCGCGTCCTTAGCATTTTGAATCAAGTTGAACAAGATTTGCTGAAACTTCCCAAGGTCGCCAAGTATATTAATGTTTTCATCGTTAAATCGATACTTAACGACAACTCCTTCTTTTAAGTACATATCATCAATTAAATCCACAGCCTGCTGCGTGGCCAAATTCAAGTTGACGGGTACCATTTCATGACAAGATGATCTTGAATAGGTCTTCAAGCCTTTTGTGATTCTTTGAATTCTATTATTGGCAACTTTTAAATTTTTTACCGTTCTCTCAATGTCTCTTTGATTAAACTCATTAGAGTTCAATAAAAACTCTAATTTATCTAAATTAGCAGTGCTAATAGTTAAAGGATTATTGATTTCGTGCCCGATATTTGCAGCTATTTTACCAAGAGCAGAAAATTTTTCTTCGTTGATTCTTTCATCGTAAAGTTTTTCCAACTGCGCCGTTAGATCTTTTAAAGATTTAGACAAATGTTTTCTATTCACTTCGTTTTTATGAATAAATACTCTACTCACAAAATAGATCATGGTACTTACGCTCACAATATTTATCGCAAACAACGGCGAATTTTGCATATCTATCTCAAATGGAGCAACCAGACTCATATCTATGGCTGCAGAAGTGATCACTAACTCAACTCTTTGGTATTGGCTATATGTTGGATTAGTGATCATATCTATAGCCATAGAAATGATCACTAATTCAACATATAGGCAATATCAATAAGTTGAATTACTGATTAC